>JACQHM010000011.1 GCA_016199025.1 Candidatus Methylomirabilota bacterium
AACCCGCATGGACCGCAAGGTCCGGGGGATTTTAAGTCCCCTGCGTCTTCCAGTTCCGCCACCCCGGCTTCTTTTCCTTCTACCATCCTTACGGTCACCTCGTCAATGAAATCCGTCAGGTGCCCTTGTCTACTCCCCATCCAAAAGTGTCAGACAGTCAGGCTGGAAACCCCCTTGACAAAGAAGTCGTTCCTGGCTAGATTTCAAGCCGTCCCTGAAGTTCGCGAACCGTTGACTGTGGATGATGACCTGACGAAAGAGGGAGAGCCATGAAGCCAAAAGTCCTGATCACCAGAACGATCCCTAAAGAGGCCCTGGAGATCGTCCAACGATCCTGCGAGGTCGAACTTCTGAAGCGGGATCGGTCCACGCCGAAACGGGAGCTGATCCGGCGGCTTCAGGGGAAGGAGGGGGTCATCTCCTTCGCCTCGGACATCTTCGACGAAGAGGTTTTTAGCCAGGTCCCCCACTTGAAGATCGTCAGCACCGTGGCCGTTGGCTACGACAACATCGACGTCCAGGCCGCCACCCGCCACAAGGTGATGGTCACCAACACCCCGGGGGTGCTGACCGACACCACAGCCGACCTGACCTGGGCCCTCCTTTTGGCCACGGCCAGGAGGATCGTCGAGGGGGATCATTTCGTTCGGGCTGGAAAATGGAAGCATTGGATGTTCATGCTCCTCCTCGGCCACGATATCCATCATAAGACCTTAGGTATCGTTGGCTTCGGGAGGATCGGCCAGGCTGTCGCCCGCCGGGCCAAAGGTTTCGACATGCGGATCCTCTATACCGATCTCTTCCAGGCCGACAAAGCCGCCGAGGAGGCGGTGAACGCCACGTATGTGGACAAGGAGACGCTCCTCAAGGAATCGGACTTTGTTTGCCTCCACACCCCCCTCACCCCCGAGACCATCCACTTCATCGGCGAGAAGGAATTGAAGATGATGAAGAAGACGGCCATCCTGGTCAATGCCGCCCGGGGCCCCGTCGTGGACGAGAAGGCCCTGGTCAAAGCCTTGAGACAAGGATGGATCGCCGGTGCAGGCCTGGATGTCTTCGAAAAGGAGCCAAAGATCGAGCGGCGGCTCCTCTCCTTGAAGAACGTGGTGATGGCCCCGCACATCGGAAGCGCGACGATGGAGACGAGGATCAAGATGGTCAGCATGGCGGCGGAGAACTGTGTGGCCGGGCTGATGGGAAAGCGCCCGCCCAACCTGCTCAACCCTGAAGTCTGGCAGGGATGAAGAGGCCTATGATCCAAAAGGGATGCCGATTTATCCCTGTCTTCTCAGCCCTCATGGCTTTGGCCATCATCCTCCTTTGGGTCACCCCGAAGGGGGAGTCGGCGCCTCTGGCCGATGAGACGGACCTCCCTACCCTCGACAAGCTGGACCTCTTCCAACCCGGCGAGCCGGCGATCCTCCTCTCCGACAACGGGCGGCCCTTCGCCGCCTTCGCCAACGAGTACCGGATCTTCGTCCCCTTCCACAAGATCCCTGTGAGCCTGAGAAATGCCGTCCTGGCCATCGAGGATGCCCGGTTCTATGAGCACGGGCCGGTGGATGTGAAAGGGATCGCCCGGGCCGCCATCAGGAACCTGACCTCCCTGAGGATCAAAGAGGGGGGAAGCACGATCACGCAGCAACTGGCCAAGATCCTCTTCCTCACCCCGGAGCGGACCCTGGCCAGGAAGCTCAAGGAGCTGAAGCTAGCCAGGGAGCTGGAGAGCCGGTACCACAAGGACAAGATCCTTGAGATGTACCTGAATCTGGTGTACCTCGGCCACGGGGCCTATGGGGTGGAGGCCGCCGCCAGGACCTACTTTTCCAAGCTGGTGACCAGGTTAACCCTCCCCGAGGCAGCCTTGATCGCCGGCCTGATCAGAGCCCCGGCCCTCTACTCCCCGTTCCTCCACCCCAAGAAAGCCAAGGAGCGGCGGGACGTGGTCCTCCAGCGGATGATGGAGCTGAAGCTGATCCCCCCGGCCGAGGGCCGGGCGGCCATGAAGACGCCGATCAAGGTGATCCCTTACTTTCAGGCCTCTGGTCTCGCCCCTACCCTCGTGGATTATGTCCGGCAGGAGTTGGAGCGTCGTTATACCCCTCAGGTCCTTTTGAAAGGGGGCCTCAGGGTCTCCACGACCCTGAACCTGGAGATGCAGCGGGCGGCCGTGTTGGCCCTGAAGACCGGCCTTCAACAGATCAAGGCCGGCCTGAAAGGATCTTCCCATCCGGCCCTGGAAGGGGCCATCGTGGCCATGGATCCCAGGACGGGGGCGATCACGGCCATGGTTGGCGGGAGCGACTACAGCAGGAGCCAGTTCAACCGGGCGGTCCAGATGAGGCGACAGCCGGGATCGGCCTTCAAGCCCTTCGTCTACGCCGCCGCCTTCGACCTTGGGTTCACCCCGGCCGATCTCCTGCTGGACGAGCCGGTCCGTTACCCCATCAGCTCAGGAACCCAACGGGGGGTCTGGACCCCAGAGAACTTCGACCGGACCTTCCGGGGGGCCGTCACGCTCCGGCGGGCCTTAGAGGAGTCCATCAACGTGCCGACGGTCCGCCTGATCGAGCAGGTAGGGGTCAATCCCGTCATCAGGCTGGCCCGCCAGATGGGCATCAGAAGCGAACTCCGCCGGGAATTTGCGTTGGCCCTTGGGACCTCGGAGGTCAACCTCCTGGAGTTGACGGCGGCCTACGGGACTTTCGCGAGCAGGGGGATCTGGGCGAGGCCGACCTCGATTCTGGAGGTCTCGGGCCCCAACGGGGAGCTCCTGGAGGAATCGGCCCCGGAGCGGGTCGAAGTCCTCAGGGAGGAGGTGGCCTATCTTGTGACGTCCGTCCTCCAGGGGGCGGTGCAACGGGGAACAGCCAAACGGGCAAAGGCCCTCGGTCGGCCCGTGGCGGCCAAGACGGGGACGAGCCAGGAGGCACAGGACCTCTGGTTCATCGGCTACACCCCCAGTCTCGTCGCCGGCCTCTGGATCGGCTATGACACACCCCAGCCCTTGGGCTCCCACCAGAGCGCCGGCCGCCTGGCCGCTCCCATCTGGGTGGCCTTTATGAAAGCAGCCCTGAAGGGGACGCCCCCCGAGGAGTTCCTGATGCCGCCTGGGGTCTTGACCGCCTGGGTGAATCGGAACACCGGTCAACCCTCTTCCCCCGAAGACCCCGAGGCGATCCCCGAGGTGTTCATCCAACCTTCCACCGCGCCCACCGAGGGTCCTCCCCCTGAACCGGCCGAAATGGCTCCTGCTCCCATGGCCCCCTAGCCCCTGAGACCGACGGCAGAGCGCCACGTCCCCACGTCCAGGGACCGGCCGGTGATCCTCCTTGACAGATCGGAGGCTAAGAAGACGAACAGGTCGATCACGGTCTCGACAGGAGCGCCGGAGAAGTTGGTCATCTTCGTCCTGACCATCCCGGGACTCACCACATTGACCTGAATGCCAGACCCCTCAAGCTCATCGGCTAAGTACCGGGTGAACCCCTCCAACCCCCACTTCGAGACCCCATAGGGACCCCAGCCCGGCAGGCTCATCCTTCCCAAGCCGGAGGAGACGTTGATGATGCCCCCCTGGCGCTTTTTCAGCATGTGGGGGAGCACGGCCCTTGTCATCAGGAACGGCCCGCGGAGGTTCACGGCCATCACGTAGTCCCAGTCCTCGATGGTCACATCCTTTAAAGGGGCCCGCCGCGTGAGCACCCCGGCGTTGTTGACAAGAATGTCGATCCGGCCGAACGCCTCCAGGGTTTTTTTCACAAAGCCCTCCACAGGCTCCACCCGGGTAACGTCGCAGACTACGGAAAGGACCTGTCCCCCGCCCTTTGCGATGGCAGCCTCGGCCTCATGAAGCTCTGAAGCACTTCTCGCGCAGATCGCGACAGAGGCCCCCTCGTTCGCATAGGCCAGGGCCACGGTCCGGCCGATCCCTCTCCCGCCTCCCGTAATCACCGCGACCTTGCCCTGTAACCGCATCTCCTATCCCTCAAGGCACCCAATCAGCGATGAAGATGTTCATCTCGCGAGGGGCCCTGGCGTTCCTCGTGGAGACAAAGACCAACTGCTTTCCATCGGGGGAGAACATAGGGAAGCTGGCGAAGCGCTCGCCATAGGTGATCCGCTCCAGGCCGGTCCCATCGACGTTGATCAAGTACAGGGCAAAGGTCCGCCCCGTGGGATCGTGGAGGTTCGAGGCGAAGATGATCTGGCGGCCGTTGGGGTGGAGGAAGGGGGCGAAGTTCGCCGCACCGTTGTCCGTGATCTGCCGCTGGTTCCCTCCGTCGGCATCCATGAGGAAAAGCTCCATGCGGCCCGGGCGGACCAGGCGCTTCCCCAAGAGATCCTCGTAGGCCTTCAACTCCTCCTGGGTTTTCGGATGATAGGCCCGGTACACGATGGACTTCCCATCGTAGGAGTAAAACGCCCCCCCATCGTAGCCCTTTTCATGGGTGAGCCGTTTGACGTCCCTCCCATCAGCATCCATCGTGTAGAGGTCCAGGTCACCATCCCTCATGGAGGTGAAGACGATCCGTTTTTCGTCAGGGGAAATGGCCCCCTCAGCGTCGTAGCCCCAGGTATCCGTCAAGCGGACGAGACGTGAACCGTCCAGATCGGCGCTGAAGATGTCGTAGGTCGGATAAATCGGCCAGACGTAGCCCTGGCTCATGTCGGGCCTCGGCGGGCACTCGGGATCTCCCAGGTGGGTTGAGGCGTAGATGAAGCGGGGTCGGTCAGGAAAGAAGAAGGCGCAGGTGGTCCGCCCTTTCCCCGTGCTGACCAGACGAACGTCGTGCCCTTGTAGGTTCATGGTGAAGATCTGATCGCACTGGAAGCCGTCCCGGGTCGCCTGGAAGATGAGCCTCGTTCCATCAGCGGAGAAGTAGGCCTCGGCATTCTGCCCGCCGAAGGTGAGCTGTCGGATGTTGGCAAGGTGGGACTCCCTCGGGTCATGGAGCCCTCCCGTCTCCTTCGCCCCATGGGAGCCACCAAGGGCCTCCCAGACCGAGAGGGCGATGGCGGAAAGGACGACAAGCCCGAGGACCAGGGCAAGCCTTCTTCCCCGAAGGATCAGGGCAACAACGATTCTTGCCTTCACGTCCTCCTCCCTCCTCTCAGGGATACTGTAGCGTCGTTTCGGAAGAAAGGCAAGGGGTTCACCTCGTCGGCCCTCGCACAAAAACCGTTGCCTAAACCTCGTTTTGGCTCTAGCATACCAACCTGACGAATCTGAAGGAGGTGACTAAAGATGGTCGATGCCAGGAGGCTGGTCGAGGAAATCAGGGGGGAACTCGGGGCGTTGGAAGAGCGGATCCGACGGCACCCCTACATCGAAGCCTTGGAGGGGCGACGGATCGGGCGGGAGAAGCTGGCCCTCTTCGCCGGCCAGCAGCGCCACATCATTACCAGCGATCTGAGAAGCCTAAGCTTGATCGTCGTCCGGGCCGAGACCCCTACGGCCCGTGAATTCTTCTTGAACGGCGTCATGGGAGAGAAAGCGGCCCTCGAGGCCCTGGGAGCCTTCGCCAAGGCCCTGGGGATGACAGAGGACCAGCTCGCCGACGTCGAGCCGATCCCCGGGGCCTTCGCGTACAGTGCCTTCGTCACCTGGCTCGCCCTCTACGCGTCCCCGGCCGAGTTTGCCGGGGCCTTCCTCGTCAACCTGGAGGCCTGGGGAGCGAACTGCGGCAGGATGAGCCGCGCCCTCACCACAGGGTATGGCCTGAAGGAGGCCGACGTGGCCTTCTTTACCCTCTTCACCGTCCCTCCATCCGGCTTCGAAGAGGCGGCGCTCAAGGTGATCGGCGAGGGCCTCTCCCAAGGTGTGGACCCGAAGCTGATCCGCCGGGCGGCGAGGCTCCTTCAAGGCTACGAGCTCCTGTACTGGGACACCATGCACCAGGCCTCAACCTGAACGGGGGATGGCAAGGGAGGCGCCTCCTCATCCCAGGGCTGTTCAGTTTTCCAGCTCGATGCCGATGAGGGCCAGGGCTGCCCAGGGCTGGGCGGCAAAGCGGCGACAGGCAGCAGCGATGTTGGTCTCGCCCGCCCAGCGGATCAGCCC
>JACQHM010000012.1 GCA_016199025.1 Candidatus Methylomirabilota bacterium
AAAGGCAAGGGGGATGCCGAATCCGAGGCAGACGACAAAACTGAGGAAGAGGAGCGAGCCGATGGCCGTCACGACATCCGCTCACCTGTTGCCCAGGTCCGAAGGCCTCGGAGATCGGCAAGAATCCAGCGGATGACGTTCAGCCCCATGAGGAAGGCGTTTAAGGGAACGGCGGCGTAGACGTAGGACATGCGGAGTCCCATCCCGGACGAGGTCTGCGCCGCCGTGGCCTGGGTGAGCTGGATCCCCTCCACCGTCAGGATCGCAAGGAGGACGAGGACGGCCAAATGGCCGATGAGCCTGAGGAAGAGCTGTCCTCCTCGGGGGAGCAGGCGGGTCATGACCTCCACGGTGATATGGGTGCCTTCGGCCACGCCGATCACGGAGCCCATCAGGGTCAGCCAGACGAAGAGGTACCTCGCCAACTCCTCTGACCACACGAGGGGAAGCTGAAGGGCATACCGGTAGATGACCTGAAGGAAGGCCACGACGACCATCAGGAAGAGGACGAAGGGCAACAACCGCTTCACACCGAGGTTGATCGCCTCGATGGCGCGCTCGAAGATTGGCATCCAGCAGGCCTCCAGGCTACTTCACAGCAACGATACGTTGGTAGAGGTCCACGAGGTGTGGGAATTGGGGGATGATGCCGGCAACCGCCTTCCGGAACTCTTCCTTCTCGGGCTGGATGACCGTCATCGCCTTGCGGAGCTCGGCGAAGGCCGCCCGCTCATCCTCGGCCAGCGCCCTTCGGGCGAAGGCCTTTGCCTCGGCGGCGGCCTCCTGGATCGCCCGCTTCTGGGCAGGAGGAAGCCCCTGGTAGAAGGAATCCTTGAAGACAACGATGGCGTCCTCGGCCACCAGGTGCTCAGTCATCACCAGGTACTTCGCTACCTTGTGAAAGCCTGCGCTGTAGATCAGGGTCAGAGGGTTCTCCTGGGCGTCGATGATCCCCGTCTGTAGGGCGGTGAAGACCTCCGGGAAGGCCATCGGCGTCGGGATGGCCCCGAAGGCTTTCCACGCGGCGATGGAAATCGGATTCTCGGGCACCCGTATCTTGAGGCCCTTCAGGTCCGCCATCTTGTAAACGGGCTTCTTCACTGTTGTGAGGTTCCTGGCCCCTCGGTCCCAGAAGGCGACGATCCTCAAGCCGGTTTTGGCGGCGATCTTGTCCGCGATCTCGGCCCCGATAGGGCCGTCCCAGACCTTGTCGGCATGCTGCCGGTCCCTGATCATGTATGGGACCAAGAAGATCTGCCCCAGGGGATCGTAAAGGTTCAGGGCCCCTGCACCGACGACGTGGATGTCCACGCTCCCGATGGTTACGCCCTCCAGGATCGCCCGATCGCCTCCCAACTGCCCTGCAGGGTACACCTCGACCTTCAGGGCGCCGCCACTCTTTTTCTCCAAGGTGTCGGCGAACAACTGGGCACTCTTCGCGAGGTAATCGGTGATTGGGAAGACATGCCCCAGCTTGAGAACCTTAGGCGGGGCCTGGGCCCCGGCCATCCCCGCGATCCCAACGGCTACAAAGGCCATCGCTACGACCACGAGCATCCTCCAACCCCTGATCCCTTTCGGAGTCATCATCGCCTCTCCCTCCATCAAGCCGCATGTTCGTTGAACCCTGGTGAGCCGCGTCGGAGACACCAGCCGAATGAACTTGATGGCCTTCAGTTTGTAAGAACGGACCTCTCGTGTCAAGCCAAAAATCAGCCAAAAAACGGACTCTTGCCTCTAAATCCTTCAAGCCATGATCGCCTCCCTGTCAACCTGCCACCCTCCGCCGTTCTCTCCTCCCATGGCACATTGTTTGCGTTTTCTTTCAGAAGAGCTCCCGGGTCTTAAACGACCGGTGTGAAAGCCAGGCTCTTTCACCTGTTCAGGGTTCTCGACCGGTCCCTTTAAACCGGTCAGGGTTTGTTCTCATGGTGAGGAGACGCGATGATCATTATCCTCTGCCCAACCTGTCACACCCGCTACAAGCTGACCCCCCATCCCGGGATGCAGAAAACGGTCCCGTGCCCCAACTGCCGCGGCCTCATCCCGATCCCGCTGGAAAAGGCCAAAGGTCCAAAGCCGGCGGCTCCGCCCGAGAGCGTTGATCGGACGGTGGTGACCGTCTCACCCCCGTGGGACGCCTCCATTCCCGAAGGGCTCCAAGTCTCCCTCGCAGTCCTGGAGGGGAAAGACAAAGGGGGAAAGTTTCCGCTTCCGGAGGAGGGGGCCCAGGAGAGGGAGGCCGTCCCGGCCCGGAAAAAGGTCCTGTTGCTCGGATGTTCCAAAGAATACCGCCAGGCGTTGGCCGATCGCCTTGGCAAAGCAGACCTGGAGGTGATTCCCGCGGATGACGGGAAGGCGGCTGAAGCCCTCTTCGAGCGGGGCCTCCAGCCGGATCTCCTGATCCTGAACCTCCGGCTCCTGGAGGCCGATCCCCCTTCTCTGTTACGCCACCTCAAGGATGTCGTGGCAAAGGAGGGGCCTCCCCTTGTTGCCCTGACGGAGGCACCGACGCTCCGGGAACTTGTCCCGCAACTGAAAGGATTGGAGGTCTCGGCCCTTCACCAGCCCTGGGATCCGCCCGAAGCCATCCTGGCATCGGTCAACAGCCTTCTCTCCCCTGGCAGGACCGATCAACCGATCGCCATGGCCCAGGCCAGGCTCGATGTGCTCTATCAGATGAAGGGGGAGGTCCTCCGGGGGACCATCTTGACCCTCGGAAAGAGCGGGATGTCCATCCGAACCGACCGCCCCGGATTGCCCGGCATGGAGCTCCTCCTCCAGTTTGTCCTCCCGGGCATCCCCCGACTGTTCCACGTGAGGAGCCGGCTCGTGCGGCTTATCGGGAGAGGAACCCCGGAAGGGCCCGGGATGGAGGTCGAGTTCCTCAGTCTGGACGAGGAAACGAGGAGCCAGCTCGCGGCCTTCCTCCTGATGGAACTCAAGAAGCGGGGCGGGGCGATCCGCCGCTAACGGAGGGCGTTACCTCTTCGTCTCAGAGAGGCCGGGAGGCCACGGGAGGACCGGGAAGGCCCGGAGGAAGGCCAGGTAGCTCAAGGCTGCGGCGGCCACAAACCCGCCGGTGATCAAAAGCTCCAGAGGGCCGATGGGCGCCGCAGGCCCCTGCCACAGGGATGGGACGATCAGCACATAGCGCTCCATCCAGAGCCCTCCTGCGATCACCAACCCCATGGGGAGGAGGGCGAAGGGGTCCTGCTTCACGCGGCGGTTCAGGAAGACGATGAAGGGGCCCAGGTAGCCTGCGATCAGGGCAACCAGGGAGAAAAAGGCCCAAGGGAAGACCCTCGTCCGGACGATCACAAACTGGGTCTCCTCCGTGATGTTGGCGTACCAGATGGTGATAAACTGGGACCAGAGCAGGCCTAGGACCAACAGATCGAAACCAAAGAGGAGCTTGCCTAAGTCGAGGAAGTGGGAGGGTGTAATCTCATTGTCCAACTTCAGGGCCCGTCGGAGCATCACGGTGACCGAGGCGATCACCGCCAGGGCCAGATAAAAATTGTCCATGAAGAAGTACGCACCGAAGAGGGTGCTGTACCAGTAGGGATTCAGGGACATGATCAGATCGAAGCCCACGAGGCTATAGATGATGGCATAGCCGACAATGATGGCCGGGGCGAGGGCATGAAGGGCATGGCGGCACCGCGTCTCCTCCACCTCGAACCCCCGCCAGCCACGGACGAGCCACCCGTAAAGAGGCGTTGGCTTGACAAAAGCCCGCTCGAGGGCAAGACCAGTCTGGGGACGGAGGGAATAGAAAAGGAAGAGAAGGCTCAGGACGACCAAGAGCAACAAGCTGATCCCGTTCCTCAAGAAGAGAAACGGGGCATTCAGCCAGGCCGCCTTGTCCGGGATCGGCTCCCGCACCCAGGGGAAGAGCCAGAAACGGCCAAAGATCAGGGGAATGAATAAGAGGAAAGCGATGGGGAGGAAGAACCCCATCCCTTCGGCGATCCGCCTGATCACATGCCCCCACCGGGCCCGGCTGATATGGTAGATGGCCGCAAAGACCACCCCGCCCTGGGCCAGGCCGGCCCAGAAGACGAAGTTGACCAGGTAAATCTGCCAGGCCCGGAGAGGCTCCTCCCCAAAGATCCCGGCCAGGAAGGCCACCACCCCCAGGGCCAAGAGTGCAAAGAGGATGACCAGGGCCACCCGAGGGATCTGCCTCGGCATCTTCTGGAGGGTCTCCTCCAATTCGATCGGTTCGATTTCGATCGGTTCGATCATCGCCCCTGTACGCTCCGAAGGTAATTCACGATGTCCCACCGCTCCCGTGAGGACAGGACCTCCCCGTAAGGGGGCATCAGCGCCCCCCCGTTCCGGATTGTCCCGTAGAGGAAGCCATCAGTCCGCTCCTTGAACACCGGGAGGGTCAGGTCCGGGGGGGGGATGAACTTGGTCGAAACGGGACCCATCCCCTTCGCATCGGGTCCATGGCAGAGGGCGCAATAGATCTCGAAGAGCTTCTTCCCGTTCTGGAGGGAGGCCTCCGTCGCCTTGACCGGGTTCTTGAGGCGTTGGCCCGCCTCTTCCCGGCTGATAGGCCGTTCCCAGCCGTCCCGGGGGACGGTATTGGCAGGAGGTTGCCTGGGGGCCTCCTGGGGCTTGATGGAGGGCTGGTCCTTCATGTCGCGGCTCCAGGGCCACCCATAGGCCAGGCTCACCCCGAAAAGGAGGAAGGCAGGGACCAACAGCCTGAAAAGTTTAAGCCTCCACATGCCGTACCTCCTCCGCCCCTGCCCCCCGGAGGAGCTGGGAGGCCGTCTCGACTTCCTCTGACGTACAGTGGACGAAGAGCCCGAAGCGGTCCGAGCAGAAGCGGGGGTCGAAGGCGAGCCCCAGGTGCAGTCGGGGAACGCGGGCGTTTGTCAGGAGGCCGAGGAGGGTCCCCAGCGCCCCGAAGAGGATCGTCAGCTCGAAGGTGATAACGATGAAGGCTGGGATCGAGACAATCGGCTTTCCCCCGGTGATCAGGGGATAGCCGATGGAGGTGTTGATGGTGAGAAAGAGCCCTGTCACCCCTCCCAGGATCCCCCCAACCAAGGTGAAGACCCTGACCGGGCTCTCCCTTCGCCCCAGGGCCTCGTCGATCTCGCGGCGGGGGATCGGCGAGAGGGCCTGAAGCTCCTCGAAGCCCCCCGCTCGAAGGTGCCTGATCGCCTCCAGGAGGTCATCCAGGTGGGCGAAGACCCCGACGACCCCGATCACGCGGCTCATCCTGTCTCTCCTGCCTTGAGGGGCGCCGGAAGCTCCTCCTTCACCTCCACGATGGAGATGACCGGCAGGAACTTGGCGAAGAGGAGAAACCAGAGGAAGAACCAGGCGAAGCTCCCCGCCGTGATGCTGAGATCGACCCACCTGGGGGTATAGAGCCCCCACGAATAGGGATCGTACTCGCGGGCAAGGGAGGTGACGATGATGACGAACCGCTCGAACCACATCCCGATGTTGATCAGGATGGAGATCCCGAAGAGCCACGGGGTGCTCGTCCGGAGCCGCTTAATGAAGAAGAGGAGAGGGATCAGGGAGTTGAAGATGATCATGATCCAGAAGGCCCAGGCGTAGTGCCCCAGGGCCCGATACCGGAAGCTCTCCCATTCAAAGGTGTTGTCGCTGTACCAGGCGATGAAGTACTCGGTCACATAGGAGTAGCCGACGATCAATCCTGTGAGGATGACGAGCTTCGCCAGGTTCTCCAGGTGCCACTGGGTGATGTAGGCATCGAGCCGGAAGACCCGTCTTAGGGGGATCAACAGGGTGATGACCATGGCTAGGCCCGAATGGATCGCCCCGGCCACAAAATACGGGGCGAAGATCGTCGAGTGCCAGCCGGGGACCATGGACATGGCAAAGTCCCAGGAGACGACGCTGTGGACCGAGATCACCAGGGGCGTGGCCAGGGCGGCGAGGAACAGATAGGCGCTGGTGTAATGCCGCCACTGGCGATCGGTCCCCTGCCACCCCTGGGCCAGGAAGCCGTAGAGGAGCCTCCGCCATCCTTTTGCCTGGTCCCGGGCCACCGCCATGTCCGGGACCAAGCCGGTGAAGAAGAAGACCATACTGACGATCATGTAGGTGAAGACGGCGAAGACATCCCAGATCAGGGGAGAGCGGAAATTCGGCCAGAGCCCGCCCATCTGCTTATACGGGAGGAGCCAGTAGAAATACCAGGGACGCCCCAGGTGGACGATGGGAAAGAGGCCGGCCGTCATCAGGGCGAAGACCGTGACGGCCTCGGCCGTCCGATAGACGGAGGCTCTCCAGCGGACCCGGAAGAGGAAGAGGATGGCCGAGATGAGGGTCCCCGAGTGGGCGATCCCCACCCAGAACACGAAGTTGGTGATATAGATCGCCCACATGACTGGATGGGTCAGCCCCGACACCCCCAGCCCGGTGTAGATCTGGGTCATCCAGGCATAGATCCCCCACAGGAGGACGACCACATCGGCCAAAAGGAGCATGTAATAGAGCTTCCCCGCCGGCTCCATCGTCTTCAGGAGATCCCGATCGGCCTGGACGTAGCCGAGCTGATGGCCGGTGACCATCCTTTAGGCCTCCTCGCTTGGTCTGATCCTCTTGAGATACGTGATGGCAGGCTGGGTGTTCAGGTGCTCGAAGACCCGATACCGGCGAGGGTTTTGGCGTAACCGGGAAACCTCACTTTCCGGGTCCTTCAGGTCTCCGAAGACGATGGCCCTGGTGGGGCAGGCCTGGGCACAGGCAGGGACGATGTCACCATCTCGGACCGGCCGTCCCTCCCCCTTGGCTCGTTCCTTCCCCTCGGTGATCCGCTGGACGCAGAAGGTACACTTCTCCATCACCCCCATCTCCCGGACCGTAACGTCAGGGTTGAGCTGGAGGTTCAAAGGCTCCGGCCACTTGTAGGTGAACCAGTTGAACCGGCGGACCTTGTAGGGGCAGTTATTGGAGCAGTACCGGGTGCCGACGCATCGGTTGTAGACCTGGATGTTCAGCCCTTCGGGGTTATGGACGGTAGCGTAGACCGGGCAGACCGGCTCGCAGGGGGCGTTGTCGCAGTGCTGGCAGAGCATGGGGACAAACCGGGTCTCCGGCCGCTCGGGGGGGCCCTCGACGTACCGCTCGATCCTGATCCAGGACATCTCCCGGCCCCTGGCCACCTCCTCCTTGCCCACCACTGCGAGGTTATTCTCGGCGTAACAGGCCGTCACACACGCCCCGCAGCCGATGCAGGCGTTTAAGTCAATGGCCATGCCCCAGCGGTGGTTCGGGTGCTCATGAGGGGGGTACATCTGGAGGACCTTGTGCTCGTCGTGGGGCTCCTTCCCCGCATAGGCCTGAAGCTCCGCCAGAGGGATGACCTGGGCGATCCCCCGGTCGAACTGCCGGTCGCTTCCGGAGACCGAGGCTAGGAGATGTTTCTTACCGGTCCGGGCGAGGGTCACCTGCGGGGAAAGCCAGGGGAGTCCACCGGAGCGGGGCTCAGGCTCTTTCGGAAGCAGGGCCAGAGGGTTGGCCCCCCGCCCCTCGGCGTGTCGGCCAAAGGCCGTATGGCCCTGGCCGATCGGGATCGCCACGACCCCCGGTCTCACGCCGGCGTAGAGATGAGCAGGGAGCTCGATCTCCCCGTCCGGAGACTTGACCGTGAGGAGGTCCCCCTCCTCGATCCCGTGGCGCTTCGCATCCTCGGGATGGACCTCCAGCCAGTTGTCCCAGGTGAGCTGGGTCATGGGGTCGGGAAGCTCCTGGAGCCAGGGCCGGTCCGCCCCACGGCCGTCGAAATGGACTAGGGAGGGGTAGGGAAGGAGGACAAAGGCATCGGCTTGGCCAGCAAGCTCTGGCTCCTCCAAGACCTGGGACAAGGCCTGGACATTCAGGCGGACCGGCTGGGCAGGGATTGCTTCAAAGACCCCTCCCCGTCGGAGGGCCTCGACCCAGAACGTTTCGAAGTCAACGTCAGATTGAAGCCGCTGGTGCAATTCTCTCCAGCGGGCCCGGAGGTACTCGTAGAAGCTCTCCTCCTTGAAGGCTTGGGCCGGTGGGCCGCCCAACCGCTTCGCGAGTGACAGCAACAGGTCGCCCAGGGCCTTCGTCTCGAAGAGAGGCTGCATGGCAGGCTGCATCAAGCCATGCATCCCTTCCCACGGCTCCACATCCCCCCAGCTCTCCAGGGGCGTGTGGGTCGGAAAGACCAGGTGGGCCTTCGCCACAGTCTCGTCCATGAAGCTGGAACAACTGACGACCAGGGGCACCTTCCCCAGCGCCCGCTCGAAGCCGGCCGCCTTCGGCATCGTGAAGACGGGATTCACCTCGGAGAAGAAAAGGGCTGAGACCTGGCCCTTCTCCATCGCCTGGATGAGATCCAGCATCTCCCGGTAGGTTGAAAGCTGACTCAAGGTGGAGACGGGGCCGAAGCGCACGGTCCGGCCCACGTTCCCGGCGACATAATTTAAGAGATTGATGGCAACCAAAGTAGTAGTGGCGTGGGGCCCACTCACAGCCGTCCCGCCCCCCAGGGCGAGGCCGGGATCCCCTTCTGCAAAGGTCCGGGCGAGGCGCTTGACCTCCTCCGGCTCCACCCCGGTGGCCTCAGAGACCCGTTTGAAGTCGTAGCAGTCCACCAACGCCCTGATCCGGCCAACCTCGTCTTGAGAGAGGCCCTTCACAAGGCCCTCTGCCACGATCACCCCCACCAGCCCTAACGCCAGCACCCCCTCGGTGCCGGGCCGAACCGAGATCCATCGATCCGCATTCGCTGCCGTTAACGAGAGCCTCGGCCCGATGAAGATGAACCGCCCCATCCGGCCATCCTTGTAGGCCCGCATGGCCGCGAACTCCCTCGCGTACATCACCGGCGAGATCCAGGTCTCCAGGAAGTCCGCCCCGAAGGCCAGGATGACCGTAGAGGATTCGAGATCGTAGGTCGGGATGACCTCCCGTCCAAAGGTCAGCCGGTTCGCTGTTCTGATCGGCTCGTAGGCAAAGGGTTCATAGCGGAGCCGACGGGTCGAGCCCAGGATCTTTAGCCACTGATTGACTAACCGATCCGGGCTTCCTGTGAGATGCGGGGTCATCCAGGTGATCCCTACCCCTTTCCCCTGCTGAAGAAGCTCGGCTAGACGGCTGATCAGCCATGCCTCCGCCTCGTCCCAGCTCACCGGTTTAAGAGTGCCTGAAGCATCCTTCAGGAGTGGTTGCCGGATCCGATCGGGGTTGTAGAGCCCCTGGAGGGAGGCCTGGCCCCTGGCGCACAGGCGCCCCCGGTTCACCGGGTGGTCGGGGTTCCCCTCGACCTTCACGGCCCGTCCTTCCCTGGTCCTGACCAGCATCCCGCACCCGGCGGGGCACTCCCGGCAGACGGTCGCGTACCACGTCGCCTTCCCCGGGATGATCTCCTCCACCGGGATGAGATACGGGATGAGCTTCTCCGGGGCTTGGGCCGAGCAGCCTGTTAGGGCCGCCGCCCCGCCGATCGAAAGGACCTTGAGGAAGTCCCGGCGGTTCACCTCCATCTCGGTACTCCTTTATTTATGACACGTCACGCAATCGAGGCTCGCCTGCCGCTTTTGGTGGCAGGCCACGCACCGATCCATTGTGAGGACGACCGCCTCCCGGACCCGGTCCATGGTCTCAATCGGTCCGTGGCATTGTTGGCAGGCGATCCCCGCCTGGACGTGGGGGGTATGGGAGAAATGGACGAAGTCCGGCTGATCGTAGATCCTGATCCAGGGGATCGGCTCCTTCCGGTTCCAATACCCCTGGAGCTTTTGGACCTCGGGCTTGTCGGCTGCGGTGATCTTGTGACACCCCATGCAGAACTGGACCGAAGGGATCCCGGCTACGGGTGACCGTCGGGCATTGGCGTGACAGTAGAGACACGGGATCTGATAATCCCCCGCATGGATCTTGTGACTGAAGGCGATGGGCTGCTCCGGTGCCCTTCCTCTCTGGGGAAGGAGGGAAAAGGCTGCGAGGCTAAAAAGCAGCAACCCGCCCAGGAGGACGATGATGATCGTCTTCACCGGTTCCGACCCACCCCTGATCAGTTCACTTCCACCCTGGAGCAAGAGAAAATTTTAACAAGCAGGTTTTCATTATGCGTGCTCCCTGCTCCTCTGTCAAGGACCTTTTCGGCGGGGACGTGACCTTCCTGCGCCCACGGGCCCACCTGGGGTTAAAGTTTTAAGGCCACCCATGTTTCGGGTGGCCTTTTCGTGTGTGTAAGCCCTCAATTTTCAGCCGTCTGATGGCTGATGGCTGAACGCTCACTTCAGATCAGCGCGGATTCGAGGACGATCCCGCGATCCAGGCCCGGGATGGCCTCGTGGAGCCTCTCCCGCAAGGTGGGGTCCAGTCCCGGGAAGTCCTCGAGCTGGCGGCAGAGGTCGATCAAACGCCTGAAGGCCCGGATAAGATCTCCCTCGTGGCCACCGTAGGAGTCCTGGACCAGCTTGAGCCAATCCTCCTCCCCGGCAGCCCACCGGTAGGCGGCAGGGAGATAGCTTACGTGCATGGAGACGGGGAGGGCCACCTGGTGCGCCTTTTGGATCCTCTCCACCTCCTCGGCCAGGTGCTGCATGGCCTGGACCTTTTTGCGGAGGTGGGAGTATTTTTTCAGGAACATGCGGGAGAAGAGCGTTTCCGTCTCTCTCGGCTCCTCGATCAAGCAGGAAAGGAGGGCGGCGATCTCGTGGGACTTCAAGCGGTCGAACGTTCCTGCGAAGAGGACCCGGGCGACCAAAAGCTCGTTGTCGTGGCGAAGGGAGGCGATCAAACGCCCCTCTACCGAGAGGGAGCCATCCTCTAAGTAGCCGAAATGTTCCAGGATCCTCGCCACCCGGAGGAACTGATCCCAATAGGTTTCCTGAACCTGTTTGAGCTGTTCTCTCCGTTGCTCCAGGGCCGCCTGGAGACGCCGGGAACGTTGCAGTCTCTTTTCCAGATGGGGTCGCTCCGGGCAGCGGTGACAGGCCGTCTCGGAAAGCTCCAGGGCAAGCTGCTCTACCCTGGCCCTTGCCTCATGGAGGGTCTCGCTCCAGGGAAAGGCCTTTGCCTCCCTTTTCCGCCGCCGGGGCCTGGCCTCCGAATGAAGCCTCCTTCGCTCCATCTGGAGGAGGGCCCGCTTTTCCTGGTAGGCGATCAGGTCGGAGAGGTCACAACAGGGGGGGGTCAAGCTCTCGGAGGGGGCAAGCCTGGTCAGGATCTCTTCCCGCTCCGATTCAAGCCGCCTGATCAGCCGCTGGTTCTGGAACTGGCCGAAGCTCTTCTCGATGGTCCGCCGGATCGCCTCGGGGTCGGCGAACTTGGACAAGAGGAGGGCGGCCGAACTGTAGCCGATCCTGAACCGGCTCTCGATAGGTTCGGGCTTGCCCCGGATCAAACGGAGGACCTCATCCAGGGCCTCGACCGAGTCGAAGGCGACCACGCACTTCCCCTCCGGATCGATCCCCCGCCGCCCCGCCCGCCCAGCCATCTGGGTGAGTTCACTGACGGTCAAGGTCCTGAAGCCGTACTCGCTCCGCTTGCGAAGGCTCTGGATGACGACGCTCTTGGCCGGCATATGGATCCCCAGACTCATTGTCTCTGTGGCGAAAACGACCTTGACGAGACCCCGTTCAAACAGGACCTCCGTCAGGCGCTTCAGGGCGGGGAGGATGCCGGCATGGTGCACCCCTGCCCCGTGTCGTAAGCCTTCCAGGAGGAGGCTGTTCAACGGGCTCTCGGGGACGATGCTTGGATACTCCAACAAGGTCCGCTGGATCACCTCCTCCACCTGGGGGCGGCGGGAAGCTTCCAGGAGGTCGAGGTTCTGCTCCAAGAGCTGCTCCAGGGCCCGCTCGCAGCCCGAGCGGCTGAAGATGAAGTAGATGGCGGGAAGCCACCCCCGCTCATGAAGCTCCAGGATGAGGCAGTTGGAGTCGGGCGGGCGCCTTCTGAAGGGCCGGTGGCGGCCCTCGAAGCCACGAGGGTCTTTCACCCGCCTGGGGAGCTCGTTCAGCGGGAGAATCTTCCCCGCCCGGTCGGACAAGACGTACTGGAGCGGGACAGGGCGGATCGGGTGATGGATGGCTGCGATGGGTCGATGGGTCCTCCCGATCCAGTCGGAGATCTCCCCGATGTTCGAGACGGTGGCCGAAAGGGCAACGAGCTGGATCTCTTTCGGACAGTTGATGATGATCTCCTCCCACACCGTGCCCCGTCCCTCGTCCCCCATATAGTGGCACTCGTCCAGGACAACATAAGCCAGGTTCTGGGGCGGCTCCAGGTAGAACATGTTCCGGAGGATCTCCGTGGTCATGACGAGGATAGAGGCCCCGGGGTTCACCTTCACATCGCCCGTCAAAATCCCTACCCGGTGCTCGCCGAATTGCCGGCAAAAATCAGCGTATTTCTGGTTGCTTAAGGCCTTGAGGGGGGTGGTGTAGGCGATCCGACGGTCCTGTTGTAAGGCCCTGACGATGGCAAACTCGGCGATCAGGGTCTTCCCGGCCCCCGTGGGCGCGGAGACGATGACGGAGGTCCCTCGGGCGATGAGCTGGATCGCCTCTTCTTGAAAGGGGTCTAAGGAGAAGGGGTAACGGCGTCGGAAGGTGTCGAAGAGGGCGTCCAGAGGTAACGGGTCAGGGGGAAAAACGTTCATCGGATTAATCACAAGTGTATTGTACCATGCCCCAAAGGAGGGTTTCAACCATCTTTGGACTGCCCACCTTTGTTACTTTTTGAAACACCCTCAGGGCTGCCATAGGAGGCCTTCAGGGAAGCAAAGCCTATTTGCCATCTCCAGACATCCTGACATGGCATGGAGTTTGCCTCGGAGCTAGGAAGCGGCAACCCCGCGTCAGAGGCCACTCTCCAAGCCTAGCGCGGGGTTGTCTTGTTTTGGGAAGTGTGATAGAGTGCGATGGAGAGTGATGGTTTGCGATGGTGAACTAGCACCAGAACTGACAC
>JACQHM010000048.1 GCA_016199025.1 Candidatus Methylomirabilota bacterium
GGGATCGATGCCAAAGCCCAAGGACGCACGTCGCACGTCGCACGTGGCTGGTCGTAGAAACCACCTGCGACGTGCGACGAGCCATATGCTACCTGCGACGAGCCATCGAGGGACCGAAGGAAGCGAGGATGCGGTACGAGATCCGATTGAGCGGCGAAGGGGGCCAGGGGATTGTCCTGGCGGGGATCATCCTGGCCGAGGCGGCCATCGAGGATGGGAAGAACGTTGTCCAGACCCAGGCCTACGGGCCCGAGTCCAGGGGAGGGGCGACGAAGAGCGAGGTCATCATCAGCGACGAGGAGATCGACTACCCGAAGGCCACCAGGCTCGACCTCCTCCTAGCCCTGACCCAGGAGGCCTGCGACAAGCACCGGCATGATCTGAAGGAAGGGGGGATCCTGGTGGCTGACGCCTCCAGGGTCCTGACTCTGCCCCAGGGAGGGTGGGTCGTCTACCGGCTCCCCCTCTTGGAAACGGCCAGGGAAAAGGTGGGGAGGGGTGTCGCCGCCAACATCGTTGCCCTCGGCGCGATTGCCGCCCTTGCAAAGCCGGTCTCCCGGGAAGCCTTGGAGAAGGCTGTCGGGAGGCGTGCCCCCAGGGGGACTGAGGCGCTTAACCTGAAGGCCCTCGATGCCGGCTATGAGCTGGCCGACTCCCTCCGCCAGACAGCGTAATCATTTCCGGTCTACAGGATTCTCTTCTTTAGTTCAAGGCATGGGCCGCGGGGATCGAGAAGGTCAGGTCATGCATTGCAGGAACGTGCAATGGGATCAGGAGGACGAACAGGATATGCGTTACCAAGTCAGGGAATGAACACAGCTTCTCAGGCCCCCTGGCACGCCCTCTCCACTGAGGAAGTGCTGGCGGCGCTGGAGACCGGCACCCGTGGCCTTTCCGGTGAAGAGGCGACGGCCCGGCTGAAACAGTATGGCCCAAACCGACTGAAGGCGTCGCCGCCGACCTCACCCTTCAAGCTCTTCCTGGACGAGTTTCGCAGCCCTCTCATTCTGGTTCTTATCGCCTCCGCCATCCTCCTCTTCCTCGTGGCGGCCATTGGGAACAACCCCGATCAAAACGTCGATGCCGGACTCATCCTGGCCATCGTGCTCTTCAACGGCATCCTGGGTTTCATCCAGAACTACCGGGCCCACCGGGGGATTGAGGCCCTCAAGCGTCTAACCGCTCCCATGGCAACCTTCCTCCGTGATGGCCGCAGGGTGACGGCCGAAACGTCATTGCTGGTGCCGGGTGACGTCGTGCTGCTAGAGGAGGGGGACCGCGTCCCCGCCGACGGGCGGCTCATCGAGGCTTACGACCTGCGCCTGGACGAGTCGGCGCTCACCGGAGAGAGCCTCCCGGTGGCCAAGACTCCTAGGCCCCTGCCCGAGGATACCAGCCTCGCCGAACGAGCCAACATGGTCTATCTGGGGACCGTCGTGATGCGGGGAAGGGGTCGCTTCGTTGTCACTGGGACGGGCATGGGCACCGAGGTGGGGAGGATCGCTGAAGCGATCCAGACAGCGGAGGAACGGCCGACCCAGTTCCAACGGGAGGTCGCAGACCTGGGAAAGCGGCTCACCACCATCATTGCTCTCCTGATCCTCCTCATCGCCGTGCTCCAGCTCACGCTGGGGCATCTCACCCTCCTGGAGACCTTTGTCACCGCAGTGGCCCTGGCTGTGGCCGCCATCCCTGAAGGCCTTCCGGTGGTGCTCACCCTCGCCCTGGCCTTCGGCACCAGGCGCATGCTGGAGCGTCAAGCCCTGGTCCGTTCCCTGCCGGTGGTGGAGATCCTGGGCTCGGCACAGGTGATTTGCGCCGACAAGACGGGTACCATCACGGAAGGCCGCATGAGCCTGCGCTATCTGTTCTGGGAAGGCCGCCTCCTGGAGGTCACCGGCGGGGCTACGGCCACCGATGGTGGGTTCCTGGAGCAAGGTCGTCCCACCGACCAGCGCGAAAACCTGGCTTTGCTGGCGGGTGGTTTGTGCAACAATGCCCACCGTGATCCTGACCAAGGCTTCCAAGGCGACCCTACGGAAGTGGCCCTCCTTGTTGGTGCCTACAAGGCCAAAATCGACCTGGATGCCTATGTCAGGGTTGACGAAGTCCCCTTCTCTTCCGAGCGGAGGATGATGAGCGTGGTCGTGCAGCAAGACGGTCACCGCTTCGTCTTCTCCAAAGGCGCCCCAGAGGTGATTATTGACCGCTGCACGCGGTTGTACACGCCAGAGGGCCTGAGACACCTCACGGAGGAGGAGAAGGATCGTCTGTTGGCGATGAACAATCAACTGGCAGGCCAGGCCCTCCGGGTCCTGGCACTGGCCTACAAGGAGGATCCTGTTTCGGGTCGGGAGGAGTTGGAGAAGGATCTCATGTTCCTCGGCCTGACAGGCCTCAGCGACCCGCCCCGGGAGGAGGCGAAGACGGCCATGGCGGTGGCCTTCAGGGCGGGGATCCGGGTGGTGATGATCACGGGCGACAACCGCCTCACGGCGACGGCGATTGCGAAAGAGGTAGGCCTGGAAGGCGAATGCGTGGAGGGACGTGACCTGGATGACCTGAGTGCCTTGGCCCTGGAAGACGTGGTCAAACGGGTCAACATCTTTGCCCGGGCCGAGCCCAGGCAGAAGCTACGCATCCTGCGGGCGCTTCAGCGTCAGGGCCAGGTGGTGGTGATGACGGGCGATGGCGTGAATGACGCCCCAGCCTTGAAAGGCGCCGATGTCGGTATTGCGATGGGGATTCGGGGTACCGACGTGGCCCGCGATGCCTCGGACATGGTGCTCTTGGACGACAATTTCGCTACCATCGTGGCCGCCGTCGAAGAGGGCCGGCGCATCTTTGCCAACATCAAGAAATTCGTCAACTATCTCCTCATTGGGAACTTCGCAGAGGTGCTGGTAGTCCTGGTGGCCTCCCTCTTCGGCTACCTGCCCATCACCGCCATCCAGATCCTCTGGATCAACCTCGTCACCGACAGTGGCCCTGCGGTGGCCCTGGGTGTGGACCCACCCGCTCCAGGGCTGATGAGCCAACCGCCCCGCCGCGGGGGGGTCATCAGCCGGGGCATGTTCGGACTGATCATCAGCATCGGCGTCGTCAAAGCCGGCATTATCCTCTTAAGCTTCGCCCTAGGGCTCCTGTTTGACTTCAAGACTGCCCAGACCATGACCTTTACCGCCTTTGTGGTGCAGGAGTACCTGCGCTTGGGAGTGCTACGCTATCAGGAGCGCACCTCATTTTTTGCCAACCGCTGGCTGGTGATCGCCGTGGCGGTGAGCCTAGCCCTGCAGATGGTCCTCATCTACACCCCTGTGGGTGACCTTTTCTCGGCGGTTCCTCTGGGCCCCTGGCCTTGGCTCATTTTGCTCGGCGGACTGGTCATCGGCTTCATTGCTGGCCTACGCATGACGGACATCGTGGTGCGCCACTTAGGCGCGATCTAGGGTATCTTTTTGAGTGAGTTGAGGGGGGAAGCCTGCCGCTTGAGGTGGGACATCTCCGCCCCCTGGAGGGGTAGGAGATCCCCCTTGACAAGCTTTGCCTTTTCAGCGTGTTACCCTCCAGAGGCTCCGACCATGGGACATCCCTGTCCCATCCCTAACAGCCCTTCCTTTCTCCTTTTCCCCTTCACCTTTGGGAATCAGCATACTTAGGGGCTGGAGGCCTGTTGGCCGGGTCCCGCTCCCCTTGGCCCCTTTTTTGCTCTTTGGTTCCTGGGGAAGGGGAGGACACGATGCATCCTTAGGAGGAGGGACGATGATACGGTCGATGCGAGACATAGGAGCCAAGGTGGACGAACTGGGGAAGCTCAGGGAGGAGCTGAAGACTTTAGCCGAGCGGGAGCGGGGGTTAGTGGAGGAGGTCAAGAGCTTCCTCAAAGCCTGGCGACTCGAGGAGGTGGCAGGAGGCTCTTACAGCGCCAGGTTGATTCGGGCGGAGCTGTTGACGGTGGATCCCGAGCGGTATTACGAGCTGGTTCCCTTTCCTATCTTCCTCAAGTCGGTACGGGTGATCATGGAGAAGGCCCAGGAACACCTCGGGGAAGGGGAGCTACAGGAGTTGGCTGCTTCCACTGAGGTAAGGGAAGCCTTGAAGGTGACCCGGCTGGAGGGCCATGGGCTTCCCGCGGGCGGTGCGAAAGGGCCTTTCCATGGGAAAGGCCGCGGCCGGTGAGGTGAGCGAGATCAAACACCCCTAGAAAGAGCCAGGTCCAACGGCCAGTCGCACGGTCCTTGTCTCTCCAGCGATGGGCAGAGGATAAAAAAAAGAGATGATCGGATCCTCTTTACAGATCGGGGATCAAGTCATTGTCGAGCGTCAGCATCTTCAACAACTGCTGGATGTGTTGCGCAAGAGGGGCTACCGACTTGTGGGACCCACTGTTCAGGGCGGGGCCATCGTGTACGACGAGTTGAACTCTACGGCTGATCTGCCCGTCGGATGGATGGATGAGCAGGATGGAGGGACTTATCGACTCAAAAAGCGCAACGATGAAGCGTTCTTCGGTTACGTCGTCGGTCCGCACTCGTGGAAACGGTTTCTGCATCCGCCGGTGGTACGCTTGTGGCAGGCGGCACGCGATGGCAACAGCTTCCAGATTCTTGAAGCGGCCCAGGAAGCGCCCCAGTACGCGTTTATCGGCGTCCGCCCATGTGAACTGCACGCTATCGCCATTCAAGATCAAGTCTTCGTGAAGGGAAACTGTGTGGATCCCATTTATAAAGCGCGGCGCGAGAAAGTCTTTATGATGGCAGTCAATTGTGGGCAAGCCGGCGGCACCTGTTTCTGTGTCTCGATGGACACGGGACCAAAAGCAACGTTCGGGTTTGATCTCGCCCTGACGGAGGTCTTAGAAGCGGACCGTCACTTCTTCGTCATAGAAGTCGGGACAGAACTGGGCGCAGAGGTGCTCCGGGAAGTCCCCCATAGAGAAGCCCGTGAGGGGGAGAAGGGGGTCGCTCTCCGCATTGTGGCCGAAGCCGCCAAGCAGATGGGGCGGTCCATGGACACCACGGACATCAAGAACTTGCTCTACGGTAACTATGAGCATCCACGCTGGAACCATGTCGCGGCGCGCTGCCTGACCTGCGCCAACTGCAC
>JACQHM010000056.1 GCA_016199025.1 Candidatus Methylomirabilota bacterium
CTCATCTTTTATTTCCTACAATTGATGCTGCCGGCAGGGAAGATCGATGAACGTGAACTTTCTGCGGCTCGTGGGCGAGAGGGTCTTGTACGTATCCGATCTGGGCTATGGGAGGTATGGCCCGCCCCACGATGAAGCACGCTATGCGACTGGTCGGCCAGCAGGTTGGTAGCCTCTGGCATCTCTTGGATCAGAGGGTTTGGAATTGCTTCAAGAATCGGAGGTCGTTGTCGAAGAAGAGGCGGATGTCGTCGATGCCGAACTTGAGCATGGTGATCCGTTCGACCCCCATGCCGAAGGCGAAGCCGGTGTAGCGCTCGGCATCGTACCCGACCCGCTTGAAGAGATCCGGGTCCACCATCCCGGCCCCCAGGATCTCCAGCCACCCGCTCCCCTTGCAGACCCGGCAGCCCGTTCCCCCACAGATGATGCACAAGACGTCCACCTCGGCAGAGGGTTCCGTGAAAGGGAAGAAGCTCGGTCGGAACCGCAGGCGGACCTGTTTCCCGAAGAGGCGCTCGGCGAAGACCTGGAGGGTCCCCTTCAGATCGGCGAAGGTCACCCCCTCATCCACGAGCAATCCTTCTACCTGATGGAACATCGGAGAGTGGGAGATGTCGGCATCCCGCCGGTAGACCTTCCCTGGAACAACGATCTGGATCGGGGGTGCCTTAAGCTCCATGACCCGGATCTGGACCGGGGACGTATGGGTCCTCAAGAGAACCTCGTCGGTCACGTAGAAGGTATCCTGCATGTCCCGGGCCGGGTGGTCTTTCGGCATGTTCAGGGCCTCGAAGTTATAATAGTCCAACTCTACTTCCGGCCCCTCTACCACCTTGAAGCCCAGGTGCTGGAAGATCTCCAGGATCTCGTCCAGGACTTGGGTCAGAGGGTGGAGGCTCCCGAAGGTGGGGGAGTGACCAGGAAGAGTCGGATCCAACCGCTCCTTGACAAGGAGGGCCTGAACGAGACGCTCCTCCAGGGCTTTGCGGCACTCGGCGAGGGCATGTTCCAGTGTTCCCTTCACCAGGTTGGCGAACCTCCCGATCTCGGGACGGATTTCGGAAGGGAGGTCTCCGAGGTTTCTGAGGACCCCGGTGAGGGCCCCCTTCCTCCCCAGGGTCCTGACCTTGACCTCTTCCAGGGCCTCCAGAGACTCGGCCGCCTCGATCGCCTGAAGCGCCTCTGCCTCGATCGCCCGAAGCTGAGTGAGAACAGACGCCTGGTCGAGCTTCTCCCCTTCCATTCCTTTAGCGTTTCCTTTACGACGTCGCGATGAGATGCGCCCTGGCCACCTGGGCCAACTCGGCGAAGGCCTGGACATCTTTCACCGCAAGATCCGCGAGGATCTTCCGATCCACGGCCACCCCCGCTTTGTGAAGGCCTCCCATCAGTTGGCTATAGGAAAGACCATTCTGACGAGCGGCCGCGTTGATCCTGATGATCCAGAGGCCCCTGAACTCGCGCTTCTTCGTCCGCCGGTCCCGGTAGGCATACCGGAGTGCCCGGTCCACGGCCTCCTGGGCGATCCGGAAGGAGGACTTCCGCTTCCCCCAGAAGCCCTCGGCCTGCTTGATGACCTTCGCCCGTCGATGTCGGGTTTTGGGTCCGCCTTTCGCCCTCGGCATCTTAAAACTCCTTTTCGATCTTCGATGTTCGATGATAGATGATCGACCACCGAACATCGACCACCGAACATCGACCTTAAATGTAGGGGATGAGCCGCTTCATGCGTTTCTCATCAACTGGATGGATGAGACCCGGTTTCCGAAGGGCCCTTTTACGCCCCGGCGATTTCTTGGTCAACAGGTGGCTCCTGGAGGCATGAAAACGACGGATCTTCCCAGTCCCCGTCACCTTGAACCGTTTGGCAGCGCCTCTCAACGTCTTGATCTTCGGCATCCCTCACCTCAGAAAAAGCCTATAGCAAGTGGCACGTAGCCCGTAGAATAAGGATCCCCTGCTCCCTTTAGCGCTTCGGCGCCAGGATCATCACCATGATCCTCCCCTCTGTCCTCGGAGGCTGCTCGACAACACCGACCTCCTTCAGGGCATGGGCGAACTTGTCCAGCAGCCCCTTGCCCAAGTTCATATGGGCCAGCTCCCGGCCTCGAAACACCATGGTGACCTTCACCTTGTCCCCCTCCTTCAGGAACTCCTCGGCATGCCTCGCCTTGAAGGCAAAATCATGCTCGTCGGTCTTTGGCCGGAGCTTGATCTCCTTGATCTCGATGATGGCCTGCTTCTTTCTCGCCTCCCGTGCCTTCTTCGACTGCTCGTAGCGGTACTTTCCATAGTCGATGATCCGACACACGGGAGGCTTCGCCTCGGGGGCCACCTCCACCAAGTCGAGGCCCAGATTGTAGGCGGTCTGGAGGGCTTCCTGGACCGGCATAATCCCAAGCTGGGTCCCGTCCGGACTGATGACCCGAACCTCTTTGACCCGGATCCTCTCATTGACTCGAAGCGGCTTGCTGATCGGCGTCACCTCCTAAGGATGGCCGAAAACGGCCTTAGGCGGCCGGAGGGGAGAGTTCCTCCCGGATAGCGCCCAGGAACTCCTCCAGGCTCATGGAGCCCCGATCCTGGCCCCCCCGGGCCCGCACGGATACAGAGCAGCTCTGAAGCTCTCGATCCCCCACCACCAGAACATAAGGAACCTTCCTCACCTCGGCATCCCTGACCTTGTAGCCCACCTTCTCGCTCCGCTCATCCCACTCCGCCCTGACACCGGCCTCCCGGAGCCGCCGATGCAGTTCTTGGGCAAACGCATGATGGCGCAGGGCGACGGGGATGACCATGACCTGGACCGGGGCAAGCCACGTCGGAAAGGCCCCGGCATAGTGCTCGATCAGGATGCCGAAGAATCGCTCCAGCGAGCCGAGAATAGCCCGGTGGATCATGACCAGACGGTGGAAGCGGCCATCCTCGGCCATATAGGTCAGGTCAAAGCGCTCCGGGAGGGTGTAGTCGAGTTGAATGGTTGTCAACTGCCACTTGCGGCCAATGGCGTCGAAAAGATGGAAGTCGATCTTTGGGCCATAGAAGTTGGCCTCACCCCGGACCCGCTGATAGGAAAGGCCCAGCGTCTCCAGGGTCTCCGCCAGGCCCGCTTCCGCTTGATCCCACACCTCCGGCCGTCCGGCGAACTTGCCCATGTCGCCGGGGTCCCGCACAGACAGCATGATCTCCAGCTCCCTGAAGCCGAAGGCCCTCATGACGCGGAACGTGAGGTCGATCAAGGCAGCGACTTCTTGCTGGATCTGATCGGGGCGGCAGAAGAGATGGGCATCGTCCTGGGTCAGGCCCCGGACTCGAAGCAGGCCATGGAGGACCCCCGAGCGCTCGTAACGGTAGACGGTCCCGAACTCAGCAAGGCGCATCGGAAGGTCCCGGTAGCTCCTGGTTTGGGACTTATAGATCATGATGTGGAACGGGCAGTTCATCGGCTTCACGAGATACTCCTGCCCCTCCACCTCGATCCCTGAGAACATGTTCTCCTGATACCAGCTCATGTGGCCGCTTTGCTCCCAAAGGTGGGATCGGGCCACGTGGGGCGTGTAGACCACGTCATAGCCAAGCCGCTTCAGCTCCTCCCGCATGAAATCCTCGATCCTCTGGCGCACCAGGGCCCCCTTTGGGAGCCAGAGGATCAGGCCGGGGCCGATCTCCTCGCTGACGGTAAAGAGGTCCAGCTCCTTGCCCAACCGCCGGTGATCCCGCCTCTTCGCCTCCTCCAATCGAAAGAGATGCTCTGCCAGGGCCTCTTCTGTCGGGAAGGCCGTCCCGTAGATCCGTTGGAGCATCGGCCGCCGCTGATCCCCACGCCAATAGGCTCCGGCGACGTGGGTGAGCTTGAAGGCGCGAAGGTGAAGGGTCGAGGGCACGTGGGGGCCGCGGCAAAGGTCAAGGAACTTTCCCATCTGGTAGAAGCTCATGAGGCCTTTCGTCGCGTCCGCCTCCTCGGCGAGATCCTGGCTCTCGCCCTCTGCCCGGATCGTCTCCAGGATTTCGACCTTGTACGTTTGATCCATCTCTTTCGCGATCCCGATGGCCTCCTCCAGCGGCACCTCGAGCCTGATAAAGGGGAGATCCTGCTCAGCCAGCTCCTGCATCTTCGCCTCGATGGCGGGGAGATCCTCGGGGGTCAAGGTCCTGGGGAGCTGGATGTCGTAGTAGAAGCCTTCCTCAATGGCCGGCCCGATGGCGAACCTCGCCTCCCCGAAGAGTTCTTGAACGGCGGCGGCCATCAGGTGCGCAGCACTGTGGCGGAGGATCTTCAAGCCCTCGGGGGAGTCGGCCTTCACGAACTCCACCGTCGCCCCAGCCGGGGGCACGCTGGAGAGATCCACAAGACGACCATCGACCCTCGCGGCGATCACCGAGCTCGTCCAGCGGCCGTCAGCATCTCTCAGGAGTTCCCCTGCCGATCTCCCCGGGAGCCAGGTTGTCCGCCGCCCATCGGGGAGAATGACTTCGACATTTCCCATGATTCCCTTATCCATAATAAAAAAGCATCATGCGGTCTCTTGACCGTGATGCCTCTGTCGATCCTCAGGAAGGATCGAAAAGGGCTGATGGTAGGCACGGGCGGTTTCGAACCGCCGACCTCTTGCGTGTCAAGCAAGCGCTCTCCCCCTGAGCTACGTGCCTACGCCGGGCTTCTCGAATGATCTCCATCCGCCCTGTCTAGCTTTTAAAGGAAAATGAAAGGAGTGTCAAGGGGAATTTCACTTCCTCTCGCCAGGCCGGGTCGGCGGGGATCCCTCTCCGACTCCCTCCCGGCTTTTCGCCGGGGCTGGGTGGTTGGGAAGGATCAGCAGGTTTCTCAGGATCACCACCTTGGTTTCAGGGCTTCCAGCATCCCGGCTGATGTTCACCGTCGTCTGATCTTGGAAGGTCGGGGCGATGGCAATAAGGGCGCTCTTGACCTTGGCCGACGTGCTCATATACATGGGGGCCCTTCCAGCCTGACTTTGGTAGAACTTGACAACCTGATCAAAGGGATCAAAGGTCACGAAGGAGACCTCGTACCAACGGGCACCATCTCCCTGCCCGGATCGCGAGACAACCTTCGAGGCTTTGGCATACACCGGAACGCCCACACCTGGTTCGCTAGACGCTGGAGACCCTCTTGGGGCATCGGTCGGCTGTCCACCTTCAGCAGGGGAGGTCTCGGATGGTCTCTGCCCCGGCTGGTTGGCCGACGGTCCCTCCCGAGAAGAGAGCGAGGGTACTGAAGGGCGATCCGATCCTGGCCGTGATCGAGACAAGAGGAGACCCACGACGAGAACAATGACAACCGACGCTGCCACAGAGAGCCATATCCTGGCGGATCGCTTCATTCCCCCCCTTCCCTATGAGACGCTCGATTAAGGGAGCCCGACCAGGACGATCCCTCGAGAACCCAACTATCCCGCCTAAAGACGTTCTTTGCATTTCCGAAGATCATCCATACATTCCTTTGCCCTCAAGGCCTCCCGATGTTTGGGATATTGTTGGGTGATCTGACGAAGGACCTTTTCGGCCTGGGCATCCTCGCC
>JACQHM010000003.1 GCA_016199025.1 Candidatus Methylomirabilota bacterium
CGACCGACCCGAGTAGACCAGGCGGTATGCCCAGGAGGGGGCCTCAATGAGTATCAAGGCGCTCCACCTGACCGCTATACCGCTGCGCTCCATAGCGGCAGGTGAGCTTTGTCGTTAGACGCAATGGCGAACCGCCTCCGACCCACATAGGGTTCGATGCCGTCATCCAGGGTCGGAAAATGGCCAGTATACCGGTCTAATCAAGTGATCGAATTCGGTCTCGGCCTCATAGCCCTGGTCGCTGGGTGTCCTGCTGTGACGATACCGGTGTAGGTGATGGCTGAAGAGCAAGAGGAAGTGCGCGTCGCAGCCTATGTCCTAGGTTTCGTTGTCGCAGCAGTGTCGTCGGTCGGGGTAGCGTCCCATTGGTTGGACGTCAGTTCTACCCCCATGGCGGCTGTGGGGGCGCATTCACAAGTTGGGGGAGGGTTCCAGTGGGAATAACGCATCGAAGCGTCCGTTGACCCAGGCAAGTCTCAAGTGAAGTAGATGATTGAAGCCTTCCTCGCTCCAGCGCATCCCGACGCCCTTGAAGCGGTGTTGAATGAGCCATTTGCAGGCACTCTCCACCAAACCGCTCCCCAGTGGCAAGCCGAGTTCTTTGAACTTCTCGTAGTCCAGGTGGTCACGATGTTTTTCCAGATAGGCGTACAGATTGGTCAGGGTGTCACGGGCCGAGGCCGGCAATCCGTCCAACGCCAAGGCTGCCGCAATGTCGGCCAGCACCCCATCCGCCTTACCGTGGCGCAGCCGATGCCGCGCCGAGACGAACCACGCGCGGGCGTCTTTGGTGCGCCCATCCAGCCAAGCGGCGGCGCCCTTCCACAAGTTTTGCGCGGCATGGTAGAAGTCCAAGATGCCTGTGGCGTAGTCCGCGAAACGGGCCGCGTACAGGGTCCAAAAGCCGCGCCCGCCGTCGCTGATCCAGGCGACGAGTCTGGCGCTGAGCACCCCCTGGCGCACCGCTTCCAGCCACAGGCGGGGGCGCAGGGCGTCGATATCGCCGAGCACGGCCACCAACCGGCGTTGCTCCAAGCGGTGCACCCCTTGCCCCGCATGGGTGGTGCGTCGCCCCAGTCGCGCCAAGATCGCGACCTTGATCTCGCGCCAGACCGTCCGTCCGTTGGGCTTCCCCGCTTCCGGCCGAAATGGAACCCTCACCCCATCTGCGCCAATGACCAAGGGCTGCGCGGCAGTCTGGGCATCCAGCGGCTCCTCGGCCGGCGATTGACCGGCTTCCAGTTGGTCCAATTCGCCCTGGAGCCAGTCCATCGCCCGTTGTCCAGCCTCTTGCACCCAGTGCCACACCGCCCCAGGGCTGACCTGGAGGGTGTGCAATCGGCTCAACAAGGCAGCGGTGGTTTCAAACGGCACAAAGACGGCCAAGGCACACGCCACCTGTTTCAACTCGATACTCGTCCGTTGGTGGGGCCTCAGCCCGAGGGCGTCATCGAGGGGCGCCACGCAGCCGATGGGGCAGCGGTGAGGACACCGTCCCACCCGCCGCTGCCAGCTTATGGGTCCCAACAGGGTCATGAGATGGCGCCAGACGAAGCCTTTGCTCTGCAGACGAGTCCCACACTCAGGACAAGTTAGCCACTCGGTCGGCTGCTGGGCTCGCTCCGCCAACACTTCTTCGACCACTCGGACGGCCAGTGTGCGGGCCAGTCGCCAGGCAGCCAGGACCATCAGGGCCAATGACGGCGCATTTTCAACGGCGCCGAGCAACTCTTGCAAAGAAGGATCACTTTGGCGTATGCTCTCAGCTAGACACGGCATCGGGAACGGGAACTCCTTTCGGGCATCATGGTTGACGCCTCGAAAGGGTACCTCATTTCCGGTGCTGTGTCACCCCTCCCCCAACTTTTATATGCGCCCCGGCTGTGGTCGGTGGATTTGCAGGTGCCGTTGGAGTGGCGCAGCGTCGGGGTATCCTCCAGGCCCTCATCTCTGCAGGAGTTTCCACATGGGCCATACTCCTGATCGTAACCTTGGTGTCGAGTCTGGCGTACGGGACGCTGTTTGCCGCTTACATGGTGCCGGCGGCGGTCGGTCTACCGACCGGGATGCTTATGATCGGCGTGTGGAAGGCGATGCTATCCTAAGGGCAATCCCGCAGCCGTAAGATCGGCTTGGAGACCATGGTGTTGGAACTGATTCTCGCTGTTCTCCTTCTGCTGGTGGGCTCGGCCCTCGCGTCCGTCATGCGAGAGAACGTCTCAGGGAATACCCACTTCTCACTGGATCTCGCCGGAATACTCCTCGTGACGATCGTAGGCGCCGGGCTCTTTCTTGTGTCGGGCTGGTCCGCGAGCCTCACCGTCCTCGGGGCATACTGGGCTTGGTGTTTCCTCGGTGGCCTTTCCAGCCGTCGCCAAGCCCGTGCAATGGTCGAGGCCCGCGTATCCAGCCAACGTACCTGTCCTCAGTGCGGTGCCGAGGTTCGAAACCGCGTTGCGGAGGGCTCGGTCGTCATCGAGTGCGTCAGCGCGTGTGGGTGGAGCGTTGCCACGACAAACCCCAGCCAGCCAGCGTTCGACTCCCAGCTCTATGACGTACTGCCCCTCGTCGCAGAGCAGGACAAGAATCGCGCCACTGCGCGGCTCGCGGTAGTTCTCGGCATACCTATTCGTGACGCTGTGCGGATCGTTGAACAAAACGAGGCGATTGCGAAAGGCGTGGAAGCTGTCGAAGTGCAAAGGCTCGCCCGTCTTTTGGCACAGAAGGGCATTGGGATCGTCGTCCGCCCGGACTTCCCGTGGCCTTTGACCGATGAGACTTGAGAGTTCTCTTCCCTGTCGGTGCCTGGCAACGCATGCCTTCGCGCTGCCCGCGGCCCACGGTCGACGCGCGCGCCGTCTAGGCAGATCTTGGAGCCGACGGGGACCAGCGGGCCAGATCAATCGCCGGGTCTTGCTGAACGTTCCATCTTGGTTCGGCACTGTCTCGTGCTTATTCGTCGCTTAGCCCGGACGGCTCAACGTCCCGTCGCTACGCGTAGCCCCTTCGGGACGGCCGCTGAACCGCGGTTTTGTGGTTTCCCTGAACGCATAGCACAGGCACGGCGGCTAACAAGCGTGCTTACGACGCTTCCGCCTTCGGCGGATTCGCTCAATACCGCCCCACCACGACAGAAAATGAGTTGTTAATCGGTGGCGGGACGGCACTGCGTAAGCACGCCACACGTTATGCGCCATTTCAGCTTTAGCCAAAGATGGAGGTAAAACGTTATGGAAGCGATTCGTCTTCACAAAGTTGTTGAGAAGGATGGCGAAATCTTCTTGACCGAACTGCCCTGTAAGAAGGGGCAGCATGTAGAAGTGATCTTGTTGACTGAACCTTCGACTACGCTCCAGCGCCCTCTTTTGACAGCCCGCCGGTTGCTCCATTCCGGCCTAATTGGGCTCTGGAAAGACCGCAAGGATATTGGAGATAGTGCAGCCTACGCACGTCAACTGCGAGAACAGGCACAAAGGCGGCGAGGATGAAGCATGATCCTGGTGGATACCGATGTGATGATAGACCTTTTGCATGAATACCCACCCGCGGTAGCCTGGCTGGATTCCCTCGGGGAAGAGGAAATCATTCTGCCCGGATTTGTAGTGATGGAGCTGATTTAGGGCTGTAGAAACAAGGCGGAGCAACAGAGGGTCGAAAGAGAATTGGGGGCTTATGGGGTGGCTTGGCCTTCATCGGAGACGTGTGATGAAGCATTGTCTGTATTTGCCGGTTATCATCTCAGCCACGGACTTGGGATTCTCGATGCCTTGATTGGTCAAATGGCTGTGGCTTCGAACGTGCCCTTATACACTTGCAACCAGAAACACTATGCGGCTATTCCTGACCTGAAAACCGTGCAACCCTATGGGAAAGTGGTCCAGGGGTAGCTAGCTGAAACGTCGCCTAACAGGCGGTTTACGCAAAGGACTTACGCCTCATCAGCCTCCGGCGAACGTCGTAAATCGCCAAGACGTTAGCCGCAATTCCAGCCAAGAGGAGCACAGATATGGATTGGCGGCCGTACATTCATTCAGATCCAGAGATCCTGCTGGGCAAACCGGTCGTCAGGGGGACG
>JACQHM010000053.1 GCA_016199025.1 Candidatus Methylomirabilota bacterium
CTCTATCTCTTTGACACCTTTCTTGCCTTCCTGTATCTTCGCACCAAAGTGGTTTCACTTGGCAACTCAATGGAAAAGGGGGTAGCACGCCACTGGCGTAAACCGTCTATGAGTCCAACTTAAAAGAGGTTCGAAGAATGCCGGAACGGGTCAGGTTTGGGATCGAGAGGCTGGATGAGATGTTGGGCGGGGGGCTCTTCCCGGGGACCCTCACCGTTGTCTATGGGGCGACGGGGATCGGAAAGACCCACATGGGCCTCACCTTCGCTGCCGACGGTGAACGGTACGAGAAGGCAAGGGGGATCATCTTCGACATGACGGCCCGGGGGGACTCCCAGCGCCACGACGAGTACGCGAAAAGGCTCTTCGGCTGGGAGCTTCAGGCCTGGGATCACCTGGTCCGGCCGGGGCAGGAGAACCCCTTTCCACCCCCCCAGGCCCTGGAGGTGATGCGGTACTGCCACGAGCTCGACTATGGCGGACGGCTTGGGGAGTATCAAGTGCCCACGCCTAAAGGCCGCGAGTTCCGTTGGGACTGGCTGGCCGCTTACTCCCAAAAGTGGAAGGCAGTCCTCCCCTTCTTCTACTTTCACTTCGCCGAGGGGGTGAGAAGGGTTGTTGTGGACGGCGTGGACCCGACCCAGGCCCCTTACGAGTCGATCCAACTCCACCTCTTCGATGAACTGTACCGGAAGATCATCCACCAGGATTCGGAGGTTTTGGGGATGGAGATCCTGATCCCCGTCTGGAAGCACAGGGACTTCATCGACCGGAAGCGCTACGACCACAGGGAGGTGGCGACCCTCCTCTTCGTGACCACCGAGGAAAACCTCCTGGACGACCTGATTGCCCGAAAGGTCGGGGAGGGAGACATCGGGGCGGCGGCAAACACCATCATCCTCATGGGGAAGCAGGTGGGGGGGGGAAAGGTCGGGCGTGCCCTCTACATTGCCAAGCACCGGGGGAGCGCCTGTAGCGACGAGATCGCCGCGTACACGATCACCGATGACGGCCTTATTTTCGTGTAGGGGTGTGATGGACGAGCCAGCGGCCCTTCAAGCCTTGAATGACCTGATCCGGCAGGGCGATCCCCCGATCAGAGAGGTGCTCGACAACCCTGGAGACCTCTGACAATGGAAGATCGAAGAGGCGGGCGATGCGGCCGGTGGTGGTGTACAAGACTGTCGAAAGGTACTGTTGGATGATTTGAACGATGGCTTCTTCCCGGGGAATCCGCCTGCCAATCTTGACCTCCTTCTCCAGCCAGTTATCCACCAGATCCCATCGGAAGCTGAAGGTCGGCTCGTACCGTTCTGAGATCTTCACAATCCAGAGCCTCCGCTGTAGGTCGGCCATGGTCCGCTCGTACTCATGAGTCCGCTCCGGTGACCGGAGGCCGGCCTTCGCCCGGAGCTCTGGGGTGTCCAGCGGCCCCTCGTCATGGAGGATATCGAGGATGGTCTTGGCCGGGCGGGAAAGGAAACCTGCCCGGTAATCGGCCAGATAGTCGCCACTCCCCTTCTCGCCCCGGATCAGGGCAAAAAAGAACGGGAAGTATCTTAAGGAGACAAGGGTTGGCTTCCCTTTCAGGAGCCTCCCATAGTAGACGAGCCTCTTGGAGGGCAGCCGGTCCTTTAACTCCCAGGTCAGGCCGATAGCCGGGTCATGATACGGATCGTCGGGAAAGGCGGGGTGGCGCTTCCCGACGATGGCCGCCCACAGACAGGGGAGGTCGTAGCCGAAAGGGGAGAAGGCGAAGCAGAAGCCGACCTGTTCGATAAAGCGGAGGGCCGTCCGTTCTCCCTTCACCCGGAGGTGGGGGAGACGCCGGAATGTGCGATCGCGCAATCGCTCCAAGGCCTTCTGGGTCAAACGTCCCATCATCGGGACCTCATCATGAAGTCTATGCTACCATGTGCTGGGCTCGCTGAGAAGAGCTTTTCTGCCCTTGGCCCTTTTCATGAATTCGCTTGGAAAGTTGGTGTCGAAGGCTGCTTTAGCTCTCGACCACCGACCTCTACATTCTCAGCGGACCGAGCTGGCCCAACTCTTCGGCTCACGACGGGCTGTTGAACGAATCAAGGCTGGCTCTCTCGGCCTGAACGCTCTCAAAAGCGCCTACGAGGGGTTCAGCTTTCCTGGGTGATAAGGAGTATTTCTACGTCATTGGCCGGTGGGGCTGGCCGGTCAAAGGCGGCCGGCGCCCGATCCTCCACGAGGGGATCTCCCTCATGGAGTGCGATATTTCCGTCTTGACCACCAGAAGATAGTGCGCTATGCAGGAGGAGAGCATGGGAGAGGTGTATTCGTTTGAGTCCGAACTCTTGGAGGATGGACACCTATCCCTCCCTGAGGAGCTAGTTAGAAAGCTGAACCTCAGGAAGGGCGACAGAGTGAAGGCGTCCATCGCGGTCGAACGTCCCGGGAGCAAGTATAACAGAGCAAAGTTCGTGACCTTCTGTGGGCTGTGGGCAAACCGTGATAAAAAGGACCTTGAGGTGTTCCGCGAGATCTATTGGGAGCGGGTGCAGTTCGGGAGAGAGGGCCGGTGATCTACTGCCTGGATACTGACGTGCTCATCGAGTATTTCAGGGGCAATGAGGCTATGCGGCGGAGGGTCGAATCCCTTCAAGACGGCGATGAGCTCGCCCTCACGTGGTTTTCCTGCTTCGAGTTTTTCAAAGGGGTCTTCTGGACAGGCCGGAGGGAGGATGAGGAGCTCCTTCGGGATCTCGTCGAGGCAGTGAGGATCCTCGAGGAGTCTTACGATTCGGCCAGGATCGGGGGACAGATCTATGCCGATCTCAGACGGAAAGGGAAGCTGATCAACGATGCGGACATCTTCATCGCCAGCGTTGCGAAAGCCCACGGGGCTATCCTGGTGACGAACAATGAGGAACACTTTTCGCGAATCGAAGGATTGCCCATCGAGAACTGGACGAGGAATGGAGCAGGATAATGAACCTCCAGCCTGGCGATTTTGTCCATCACAAGGACTTTGGGACTGGCCGGGTGGTTACTGTCTCCGACCAGGACATCATTATAGATTTTCAGGAGTATCCCAAGCGTCGCATGACCCATGAGCTGGCGAATCGCTCTCTACGGAAGCTCGATCCGGAAGGGTTCTTGGCCAGGCTTTACGAAGAGCCTGAGCGAATCAGGCACCTAGGGTACGAAGAAAAATAAAATGTAGACTTCATCCTCTGGTCATGCGTATAAAGGAGGGGGTGTGCATCCTGTAATAAGGCTGAGAAGGAGGAAGAGATGAGGGCTGCGGTCCTTTACAAGCCTGACGATCTCCGGGTGGAGGAGGTGGAGCACCCCACCGTGGGACCAGGAGAGCTGGTGATCCAGGTCAAGGGATGTGGCGTCTGCGGGACGGACCTCCGGGTCATCCGCGGGAAGAAGAAGCGGGGGGTTCACTTTCCTTCCGTGATTGGCCATGAGATCGCCGGGGAGGTTGTCGAGAGGGGAAGCGGGGTCCAGGGGTTTCAGCCGGGGGATCGGGTGGCCGTCGTCCCCGTCATCTCCTGCTTCCAGTGCGCGTATTGTCTCCGGGATCTTGAGAACCTCTGCCTGAACCGGAGGGCCATCGGCTACGAGTTCGACGGGGGGTTCCAGGAGTATCTCAGGCTCCCGGAGGTGGCCGTCCGGACCGGGAACGTGATGAAGATCCCCGAACGCCTCTCCTTCGAGGAAGCCTCCCTTTTGGAGCCGTTTGCCTGCTGTGTGAACGGGAGCCAGCGGTCAAACATCCCGTTGGGCGGGATGGTCGTCATCATCGGGGCGGGGCCGATCGGCCTCATGCACCTGAAACTGGCGAAGGTCTTTGGCGCCGCCACCGTCATCATGAGTGAGCCGGCTCCCCTCCGGCGGGAGGCGGCCCTCCAGATGGGGGCAGACGTCGCCATCGACCCCAAAGAGACGGACCTTCAGCAGGTCGTGACGGAGCACACTGACGGGATCGGGGCCGACACCGTCATCCTGGCCATCGGCATCCCCGGCCTGGTCGGGGATCTGGCGAAGCTCTTACGTAAGGGAGGAACGTTAAATCTCTTTGCTGGATTTGAGGAGGAGGCGGAGGCGAGGCTCCTCTGTAACATCGTCCACTATAACCAGGCAACCATCACCGGCTCGGCCTCTTCCTCCCGGTTCCACTTCCAGCAGGCCATCGCGCTGGTCGGCTCGGGCCGGGTCCAGCTTAACGATCTGATCACCCACCGCTTCCCCTTGGAAGAGATCCATGGGGCGCTCCAACTGACCATGGAAGGGAAGGGGCTGAAGGCCATCGTTGTGCCCTGATACGTTGGAGGAGGGTCAGCACATGTCGTCGCTCGGGAAGCAGATCCGGTTGAGTCGCATCATCAATCAGAGGACCGGCAAGGTCTTCTTCGTCACCATGGACCACGCCATCACCCGTGGGGTCCTGGAGGGGATCGAGGACATCCGGGGGATGCTGGAGAAGATGATTGC
>JACQHM010000054.1 GCA_016199025.1 Candidatus Methylomirabilota bacterium
CCCTGAAAGATCAGGTTGCTGTCAACCTGGGGTTCCGATAGCAACGGAACAAAAAACAACGCTAAGCAAAAAGGGAGAGGAACGGTAAGCCGGCAATACCAGCGAAGGGCATCCCCGTAGCTGCCCATGAACTTATTGACGGTTTTGCCCCAAGTCAAGAGTTTTTTTTGGAGGCGCCAAACTCTGAGATCCTGTAAGGGAGATTCGGCGTGTCGCAAAATAGAGCAGAAAACGACAGGGAAGGGGCCACTCCCCTCACGCGTCCTTGACCGGATTTTCCAGCACCCCCAGCCCGGTGATCTCCATGCGGACCATATCTCCGGGAAACAGGTATACCGGCGGCTCACGGGTAAAGCCGACGCCGGCCGGGGTCCCCGTGGCGATCACGTCCCCCGGGCTTAAGGTCAGACGCAGGGACAGGAAGCTCACCAGGGCAGCCACGTCGAAGATCAGATTCTTGGTGTTCCCGTGTTGGAGGAGGGTCCCGTTGACCCAGGTCTTAAGCTCCAGGGCATGGGGGTCCGGGATCTCCGTGCGGTCGGCGATGAAGGGGCCGATGGGGGCGAAGGTGTCCGAGATCTTGCCACCCATCACCTGGCTCGTGCGGAACTGAAAATCACGGGCGCTCACGTCGTGGACGATGGTGTAGCCAAAGACGTACTCCAGGGCTCCCTCCGGAGGGATGTCCTTGGCAGTCCGACCCATGACCACGCCTAGCTCCACCTCGTAGTCCAACTGCTGACACCCTTTGGGACGGAGAATCGGCTCCCCGGGGTTCAGGATGGCGTTTGCAAACTTGGCAAAGATGAGAGGCTCAGGGGGGATCTGAAATCTGCCCTCTTCGGTGTGGTCCTTGTAGTTCAGTCCGATGCAGATCAGCTTGTCAGGATCATGGATCGGCGCGAGGAGCCGGACCGAGGCGAGCGGACGAACAATCCACTCCAAGCGACCAGTCACTACCGCCTGGTCCATCGCCGCCAGCGCGTCCGTGGCAGCAGCCCCGGCCTGGAGGAAGGCCCGGGTGCTGGATGGAAAAAGGGTCAAGGCCAGCTCCCGGGCCCGGACCACACCACGTCCATCCAGGTATGCCTCGTAAGTGGCCGCCAGATCCACAACGCGATCACCCTTGAGACTGCCCGGCCGGGGAAGGTGACCGTTCTCGGAGAAACGCACGAGTTTCATGAGACATCCTCACCAATGCTGTTTAGAGGAAAGCCTGAACGGGTCCGATGGCTCTCTCCTCTCGCGGGTCACTCCCAACGATCTGCAACCTTGCCGTTCCCGTTTGATCGATCTTCAGCTCCACAATAGCCCCTGGTTCAAAGGAGCGTATGTCCAGGACCCGATTGATCCAGCAGAGGATGGGGACATCATGGGTGATGGCGAGGACCCTGAGCCCCTTGGATGAGAGGTGCGGCGAACCCCGATAGATTCGGACGTATCGCAGAACGACCTGGACAAATCGGCTGATCCGGGACCTGATCGCCTCGGAGCCTTCGATCCTTCCCAACGCCTCATGATCGGATCCCTCTAACCACCATCGCCAGGGATTCTGTCGAACGCCTAGCTCGTTCGCCCGTTGGAGAATCGTCATCCAGTGGGTGTTGACGTCTCGTAACTTAATCTCTGTTCTTGCTTTCTCAACGGGAATCCCGTTCTTTGCGAGATCCTCCAGGATCATCTTCGCCGTCTCCCTTGCCCTGGCCCGAGGGCTGGCGAACAGCATCAGGACCTCCTGCTCAGGGTCCATCATGTCTCGTAAGATCTTCGTCGCTCTTCTGATCTGTTCCAATCCCACCTCTGTTAATCGGCCCTCAGTCGCCATCCGCTGGGTCTCGTTATCCTGGGCAAAGCGAACGCTCTTGTGTTCTTCGTACCCGATTCTCTTATACCTTGCAAGACGACCTGGTTCCAGGCCTATCCGCTTCGATGGGCGTTCTCCCCGATCTCCCGCTGGCTGGATCTGTGAGTCTTTGAAGAGTGATTTCGGATCATAACCGAGGCGCTCCATTTCCTGGGCGAGGACGTGGCCGTACATTGTCTGCCCGTGGCGCATGAAGTCAATGATGACCTGCGGTTTCATGAGGCCGGAGCACCTTTCTTAAGATCCCCCGAGGGTGTCTAGTAACGCTTGGATGAAACGGTCGTTTTCCTCTCGCGTCCCGATCGTGACCCGGAGGTGGGTCCTCAAGCCGTACCTTGCCATCGGATGGATCATCACCCCTTTCTTCATCAGGGCTTCCGCGACCTCATTGGCATCTTTTCCAACATCAACAAGGATGAAGTTGGCGGCCGTTGGAACAAAGGAGAGCCCCAAGTCTTGAAATTGCTGGTAGAGCTGTATCTTCCCGGCTTCGTTCAAGAGCCGAGAAGCGGCGAGGTGGTCGCTGTCACCAAGGGCAGCCACCGCCGCGACCTGGGCCAATCCGTTTACATTAAAGGGCTGCCTTGCCCGGTCGAGGAGCTGGACCAGCGGGGGCGGGGCCATTCCGTAGCCAACCCTTAAGCTCGCCAGGCCGTGAATCTTGGAAAAGGTTCGCAACACCAGGACGAGACGGCCCCGGCGCACGTATCCAAGAAGGTCAGGCTTCAACTCCTCGGGCATGTACTCATAATAGGCTTCGTCGAACAGGACGATGACCTCCTCGGGGACCCAATCCAGGAAAGCGTCAATCTCTCGAGGCTCGACGCAGGTTCCGGTGGGATTATTCGGATTGCCGATGAAGATCATCTTCGTCCGATTCGTGATCCGACGGGCCATCTCTGCGAGGTCATGTCGGTGTTCCTTCAAAGGGACCAGGACCAGCCGGGCCCCTGTCGCTTTGGTCGCCCTCCGGTAGACCATGAAGGCCGGATCGGCGATGATACCCTCGTCTTGAGGACCCAGGAAACACCGGGCAGAGAGGTCGATGATCTCACAGCTCCCGTTTCCCAGGATGAAATGCTCCGGTTCGAGATCGAGCTGTTCGGCCAAGGCCCACTTGAGAGAAAAGCCTCCTCCATCGGGATATCTGTTGATCCCTAGAAGGGCGGCCTGGATGGCCTTCACGGCCAGGGGTGAAGGGCCGAGAGGGTTCTCGTTTGAGGCGAGTTTCACCACGCCTCTCACCCCCGGTTCCCTCTCGACCTCCTCAACAGGTCTGCCCGGATTATAGGGGATCAGGCCCTTCAAATATGGGGAAGCCAGCTTATCGATCATCTCAACGAGGGCTCTCATGCCAGAAGGTCAACCTTTCCAGAGTGGCCATCGATCCTGACCCTGATCCCCTCGGGCAGCAAGACAGTGGCCCTTTCTAAGACCACGGCGGGGATGCCGCTTTCCCGGGCAAGGCAAGCCCCATGGGCGAGGATACCCCCCGTCTCCAGGATGAGCCCGGCAGCGTTCCTGATGATCGGGAACAGGCCTAAATTGGCCGCCCTCGCCACAATCACGACGTCTTCGGTGACCTCCTCAAGGCCCCTGGCCAAATCGAGTTCCTCAGGGTCTATGATCTTCACTGTTCCCACCGCTTCACCGGAGGAGACCGGGCTTCCCTGGAACTGTTGCAAGGTTTCGACTATCGGCTTTTGACCGATCTCTTCGAGGGCGCTCTCGAAAATCACGTGTGGCATCCGCTTGTGCGTTGAGAGGTGGAGGGCGAACCGCCGTTCCTCTTTCCGCTGCTGTATGCTTCCCTTGACGGTCTCGAAGGAGCTGAACAACTCAGGAAGCTCTCTTGGAGAGAGGTAAAAGATGTCATCCTGGGGAAGTCCAAGTTTCTCAGCCAATGCCAGCAAGGCCCTGCGGATCAAGGCATACTCGGCTGTCAGGTAATACTTAATCGTCTCCCGGAGGGGTAGGTAACGCTGGGCATAGGTGAGATCCCTAAAGAGTTCCTGGATGGCAAAGGGATTGATCCCCTCTTTTTCCAGTCGGGCTCTGACCTCCTCTTCATCTTTTCTCCTCTTCCTGGCCTGCTCCATGGCCCCCTTGAAGGGGTCCCTGGCACCCTTCTTGAATTCTTTCACCATCTCTTCGAGGACGTGAGGATCGTCGGCGATCCTCGGCAGGGAGATCTCCAGCTCGTTGGTCGCGAGATGGCCGTAAGCCTTCAGGAATTCCCCTTGGGACATCTCCCTCTGAACGAGCTTCGCCAGGTCCTTCGCCTGTTGACCGATCTTGCTTCCCTCCAATCCCCTGAGCAGATCTGTGACCAGACCTTCTCCTTCTTTGGGGAAGAACTCCATCATCTTGCTTCGAAATCTTTCGGTGAAAAAAAAGCCAAGTCTGGCGGCGATGACGAAGTGGACACAAGTCATTGTCCTGAGGTGCTCGAGGGAAGAATGGATCTCTTCAGCGATCTCCTCTGCCGAGACCAGGGCTGGATCCTGATCCCTTTCCTGCTCCAGGTAGCGTTGAAGGGCTGGCTCCACCTCAGAGGAGAATCGATCGAGGTACCCCTCAGCCCATTCGGTCATCCCTACCAGAAATTCCAGGAACAGGGCATGATACCTCCTTCCCTCTTTCTGCCCAAACCGGGCGACGGCCTCATCGAGGGTCAGATGTTGTTCGTACAGGCCGAGCTCAGGGTAATTCGCCAGTTGGGGGTTGGCTTTCACCTTGTCGATGTAGCCCTGGATCTCAAGAGGGAACCCCACGTGAAACGTCGCTGCATCGATCTCCAGGTTAAAGTAAGGATGGCCGCAGATCAGCTCAAAGAGACCCTCGGAGGTCTTGTCGTCCAGGTCATATCCGAGATGCCGTCGGCCTCTCCGGATCCCTCCTTCTTCGGCAAAGATACACGTGAAGATCCCAAAGCTCATCGGGGTCGGGGTCGGGAGAATCTCCCCGATGTTGCCATGGCTGTAGACCGCCTCACTGCCCTCAAGCTTCCCCTCTTGCCGGAGATCCGTGATCCTGGACCGGACCTTTTCAATCTCCTTCCTTCGATAACGCTCGATTTTCAATTCGAGAGGCTCATGGCCGATGGTAATGGGTCTCGACTGGACAATATGAAGTTTTCCGTCGGCGAAGGCGAACTCGATGTCCTGGGGGCCCCCGAAGTGAGCCTCGATCGCCAGGCCTTGCTCAACCAAGGCGGCCAGTTGCAGAGGTGTTAAGGTCGGCAGGTTTCTCCTCCCTTTCGGAACCGGGGTCTCGCCCTTAAGGGTCAGCATGGAGGCCTTCTCGGAGAGCCTCTGTTCGGGGAGACATCCCCTCCTGTCCACGCGAAAGACATCGCCCGGAACCCTTCCGGACACCAGCGGCTCGCTCAAGCCAAAGACGGCGTTGATGAACAATTCCTCTCGATCGAGGGTGATGGGGTTTAAGGTATACATCACCCCTGAGACCTCGGCATCGATCATCTCCTGGACCACGACCGCCATCCCAAGGGTTTCTTGGTCTCCGTCGAGGCCCATGTTCCTTCGGTAAACATCCGATGCAAGGGTCCGCAACGAATGAAAGCACTCCTCGATGGCCGTGAGGAGTTCCGCCTCTGAACTCACATTGGGGCGGGAAAGGTAGATGCCGGCGAAGCTTGCTTGGGGGAGGTCTTCGAGGGTTGCCGAGCTTCTGACGGCCACCTGATGAAGTCCCCTCTCTTGGTAGGCGGCGATGATCCTTTGTTTCAAAGATCCAGGGATCTGGATCCTCCCGGAAGGGGATCGCGTCGATTTCTTAAAGGCGTTGGTCGTGATAACGAAGCCCCTCGGCACGGGAAGGCCGACCTGGGCCATCAGGCCAAGGTTCAACGCCTTGGCTCCGACCAAGGGGAGATCCCCTTCTCGAACCTCTTCGAGATCGAGAAGATCCGGCTCCTCCGCCACGATCTCTCCCTCTACCGTATACTCCGTCCCCCACCCTCCCCCTTGAAGGGGGAGGGGACGGGTGGGGGTGGCATTCTCATCAAAGTCGCTGCGGTGAACCACTACGCTGACACCAAGGCGTTGGAGAGGCGATGGCGGTCGCGCCTCCCCCGCTCAACCACCCACCGCTTTTTCAACTCTTCCCACTCAGGGACAAACCGATCGAGGGACACCCCATCCGGTGATGTCTGGATCTCATCAAGGACCCTTCGATAGAACCAGGTGATGTCCCGCATCAAGCCTTCAGGATGCTCCCTTCCTGGGATCTTCAGGTAATCGATACCGGCCTTGATGTAGTCTGGAAGCTCCCAGAGGAGGAAGGAGGGATTGGTCTTCAAAGGGACCCTCTTCCGGGCGGGGTCGTCTAAGCCAGAGAGGTCCCATCCGGCCTGGCAGACCCGGTGACAGCTTCCCCCTCGATTCGAGCTGCCGAAATAATGATCCTTCCCCTCGGCATCAACGTAGTGTTCGAACTTAAAATAGCTTGACATGGTACACTTCCCGGGGCAGATGATCCCCCGCTGAAGGGGCTGGAAGAGGAAGGCCTCCACACCGACATCCACCTCCTGCTTGATGGCCTTGATGTCGGTGATCTCTACCCCCCACCGGTAGGAGAGGATGACGAAGGTCGCTCCGATCTCCCGATAGAATCGGATGTCCTCCCGGTTGGCCACGGCGCAGGTGACGCTGGCGTGGATATCCACAAAAGGGAAGTGCGTCCGCACCTGGTTGATGCAGCCGGGATCGTTCATGATGAAACTGTTGAGGCCCCAGGCCGTATAGGTTTCCACCTTCTTTAAGAAGAGAGGGATCTCCTTAGGGCCGGGCAGGGTGTTGAGGGCGACCTTGACCTCCTTCCCCATGTCCAAAGCGGCTTCCTGGACCTCCCTGATCTCCTCATCCGTCAGCTCGTCCTCTGGAGGCCTCCGGCTCCAGCCCATGGCACCAACGTAGACAGCATCGGCGCCTGCCTCCAGGACGAGGAGGGCCATCTCCTGGGTCCCTCCAGGGGCCAAAAGCTTCGCCATCGTTTCCCTCCCACGCTGATGTGATCTGCCATACCGCTGGCAGTTTGCCTTCTCACACTGCAAATGCCGTTGTAAAGGTCCCGGGGGGAATCTTCGTGAGCCCTAGGGCCTCCGCTCCGACCAGCTTCACCAACTCGTCGAAGAAACAGTGGATCTCTTGGATGGTCTCGTCGGTCCAGGAGGTCATCACGCGGGACCGCCAGCTATCCCTCAGGGCATGGAGGACGCCGGCCTCGACCCCTCCTAAGACCTCTCGGCCGATCTCCTCCCAGATCCTGTCCTCCTCTTTCATGAACGTCGCGGCCTCGCGGAAGGCGTGGATAAACCCTTGGACGAGACTAGGGTGTTTGGATAAGAATTCATCTTTCACCGTGAAGGCCGTAATCGGGATCATGCCTTTGACCCCAAGCTCCCGGATCAAATCCTGAACATCGAGGACCTGCCTGTACTGCCCCGTGGCAATCAGGGGAGGGATCAACTGCCAGAACTGAAACGCAGCGTCAACCTTTCCCTGTTCGAGGAGTTGGACGAGGGCGGTCTTCGAGAGGGCCTCGATGACCGTTCCCTCTTGTTGGGGATCGAAGCCGTACAGCTTCAAACAGGCCCCTCTGGCGATCAGCCAGTTTTTGTCCAGGAGCCTCACCACCCCGATCCGTCTCCCTCGAAGATCCTTAAGGTCCCGTATGGGGGAGCCCTGAGGGGTGATCAATCCTCCGACGATCCTCCCGTAAGGAAAGACGGCGGTGATGGGGGTCCCCCGGGTCCGGTGGCGGGCGATGGAGATCCAGTCGATATCAACCAGGTCTGCCGTCCCGTCCTGAAGGGCAAGCTCGAAGGATTGGAGGGATCCCTTGACCTGGTCCTTCAGGAGGATGATCTCCAAAAGGATGCCGTGCTTGCGATCCAGGCCAAGTTTTTTAAGCACGTACATCAGCCACCGGGGGCTCCCGGCAGGTTCGAAAGCCGCCTTCAAGAGCCCGGTCTCCGATGCGTTTTGGATCGGCTCCGACACCTCATCCCCCTTCACCTTCTCCCTCCCACCGCGGCCTGGGAGAGGAGGAGGCCCGCCCGCCGGCTCCTCTCCATGGTCCACCGTCGCCTCAGCTCCTGCCACGGGGCGACGTGTCTTTCCAAGGAGATTTCTTCAGGGGATGCCTCAACCTCGTCCACGAGCCCTCTGTAGAACCGGACCAGGTCCCTGACCAGGTCGAGGGATCGCTCCCTCCCCTGGATCTTCAGATACTCGACCCCCGCCTTGATATACCCTGGCACCTCCCAAAGCATGAAGGCCGGATCGGAGCGCAAGGTGGTCTTTTTCGAGGTGTCCTCATGGGGAAGGGTGAACTCCCACCCGGCTTGGCAGACCCGGGAGCAGCCCCGGGCCCCCCGGTTGGCGCTCCCGATGAAGCCATCCTCGGTCTCATCGGACCACTCTTTGTAGACAAGGAAACTGGACATGATACATTTCCCAGGGCAGACAAGCCCCCCTTGAAGGGGTTGGAAGAGGAAGACCTCCAGCCCGACCTCCAGCTCCTCCTTGATCGCCTTGACCTCCTCAGGGGTGAGGCGATAGGGGAGGATGACGAAGTTCGCACCCAGGTCCTTGTAGAACCTGATGTCCTCCCGGTTCGTCAGGCCGCACCCGACACTGGTATGGATACCAAGGGTGGGGAAGTGGCGCCTCACCTCCACGATGCACCCGGGATCGGACATCAGGAGCCCCGAGACGCCCCAGTCCATGTACTGCTCCGCCTTCTTTAAGAGAAGGCGCATCTCCGTCGGACCGGGCATGGCGTTGATGGCGACCTTGACCTCCCTTTGTAAGGTTCGGGCGAAGCCGTTTAGCTCCTTGATCTCCTCGTCCTTCAGATCCAACTGGTAGGATCGCCGGCTCCATCCAAAGGCCCCCACGTAGACAGCCTCAGCCCCCTCTTCTAAGACGGCATAGGCCATCTCCAGGGTCCCGCCGGGAGCCAGAAGCTTTGCCATCGTCTTCCTCCTCAAGCCTTCGCCCGAGCCACGAGGCGGTCGTCCCGCCTGTTCCGCTCGGTGGCCCATCGCTTTTTTAGTTCCTCAAGCTCCGGAAGGTACTTCTCTGGGGAGAATCGATCCTGGGAGGCCCGGATCTCATCCACCACCTTCCGGTAGAACCGGACAATATCGCGGACGAGGACGTCGGATCGATCCCTCCCGGGGACCTTGAAGTATTCAACGCCCGCCTTGATGTAGTCGGTCAGTTCGTGGAACCAAAGGCGCGGGTTCCCCTTGAGGATGGCCCTCTTGGAGAGGGGTTGGCCATCCGTAGCGACCTCCCATCCGATCTGGCAGATCCGGAGACAGTCCCCGCCCCGGTTCGCGCTCCCGTAAAAGTAATCCTTCCCCTCGTCATCCACCCATCGCTTGAACCTGAAGTAGCTCGACATGGTGCATTTCCCGGGACAGATGATCCCCCCTTGGGTATCGGTCCTGAAGAGGAAGATCTCCAGGCCCACATCAATCGTCCGCTTGATGGCTTTGACGTCGTCCAGCCACATCCGGTAAGGGAGGATGACATAGGTGGCCCCCATGTCTTTGTAATACTTCACATCCTCAGCGTTGGTCAGACCGGTCCCGACGCTGACGTGGATGGCGATTTCGGGGAAATGTTTCCTGACCTGGACCATGCAGCCGACGTCGGAGATCATGAACCCAGAGACCCCCCAGCCGATATACCTGTCCACCTTCTTCAAGAGCAGAGGGACCTCCATGGAGCTAGGCATCGTGTTCAGGACGACCCTGACCTCCTTTCCTTTGGTCTCGGCAAAGGCCACCAGGTCTTTAATCTCCTCATCTTTCAACTCCACGTCGGAGCCCCGCCGGCTCCAACCTAAGACGCCGACGTAGACGGCATCGGCCCCTTCCTCTAACACGGAGTAGGCCATCTGCATCGTCCCGCCGGGAGCCATCAGCTTCGACATTGTGTTCCCTCCCTTCTTCAGGATCTTGTGCCCTGAAGCTCCAGCTCACGGCTGATGTAGTCCTGCCCGGACATCCCGAAGGAGTAGCCGTTGCATAACCCTAGCGGGGCCAGGGATTGAAGCTCTGCCAGCCAGTGAGGGGTGCAAAACTCCTCCACCGCCATGGCCCTCTGGAGGGCCTCCCGGTAGATGCCCCCTACAGTCTTCACGTAATGGGGATCTTCGCCCAGGGTGTGGATGTAGAAGGTGTCCAGGCCCTGCCTGATGAGGAGGTCCAGGTATTCCAACAGGCAGAGGTCCTTCCCGCTTAAGTTGGCCCTCCCGATGTTCTTCATCTGCCAATCCTCATGGGTGAGCCAATGCCCCTGGGCGCAACCCTCCTCACAATGGGCAGGGGCCGTCTTCGTGTATTCGGTGAGGAAACAGGTGGCGGAGATCACCAGGGGGATCTTGCCATGGAGGGGCAGGATGACCTGGATGGGGGTGTGATCCTTGATGTAGAGGATCTCCTCCAAACTGAGTTCGGCGTTCGAGAAGACCCGCTCGACCCCGTAGCCTTTCAGGACCCTGGCCGTCTCATCGGTGTAGAGGTTGCCGAAGACCCCTATATGGATGGGAATGTCATCCCTCATCTCCCGAACGATCCGGAGGAGTCCCATGCTGTGGACCTCGATGCCATCCAAGGGGAGGTCTCCCGATTCCTCGACAAGCACCTTGATCCACGGGAGGTCACTGTCCTTGGGAATGGCGTAGAGGCTGAGGTAGCACTTTTTCCCCATGGCCTTCACCGCCCGGACCCCCTCCCGAAGCGCTTCGATCGTGGAGCCAAAGTTCCCGGGGTAAAGGGGGCAGGTGAAGTCGCCGAGGTAAAGGGCATCGTAAGCCGAAAGGTCATACTCCTTGAGCTTCTTAAGGTTTGGAACATGGGTAGCCAATTCAAACATAGTTCCCTCCTATGGAAAGTCGCTCCCGCTGGGGTGATCTATGATCTTCTTCCTTCCCTTGGAAGGGCCTATGAGAGATGGCAAACGCCGTTCCAAAGCTTACCTGAAAACCATGATGCATCTGGATCATTTTGATGGAGAAGATGGACTAAAATCCGGGGAAGAATAGTAGGAAGGGGTGAAAGAGGGTGGGGCATTTGACCCAAAAAGGGGAATTCACCCACCCTCAGGATTTTGGATTTGGGATTGTGGATTTCGGATCTGGAAAGGAAGCACCGACCTTTCAATCCGAAATCCGAAATCGGCAATCTGAAATCAGAGGAGGTTGTATCTGAAGGCCAGGGCCAGGGCCTCAAGTTTGGTGTGGACACCAAGCTTCCCCAGGATCCTCTGGGTGTGGTTCCTGGCGGTGGCCGTGCTGATGTGGAGCGTGTCGGCAATCTCCTTGGCAGTTTCACCCTTGGCGATGAGCCTCAAGACATCCCGCTCCCGAGGGGTCAGGGACCGTAGCGGGGAAGGCAGGTCTGAGGGGAGGGTCGGCTCCTTCTCCACCGGCCAGACCGCCTGGCCGAGGAGGGACTGGATCCGTTCCAGGAGCCTCTCGGTCTCTACCTGGTTGGTGACATTGCGGAAGAGATGGACCATGGTGAACAGGTCTGGAGACTTGGATGGAACGACAATGACGCTGGTCGTGATCCAGATCGTTTGGCCCGTCTTAGTTCGGGTCAAGAGGTCGGTGGTCTCGACGGGCTTCCCTTGCTTAGCCGTCGTGAGGAGGGAGCAAGCTGGGCTGCATCGAAGCTGCCCTGTTCGGCTTCTCCCTCCAAAGATCTCGTAGCAAGGCCTTCCGAGAACCTCGTCGGCCCGATACCCTAGAAGCCGCTCAGCCGCTTGGTTCCAGAGGATGATCCGTTGGGCCTGGTCGATGGCGAAAACGCCATCGGCGGCCCTGGCAAACATCTCCAGGAGGGGTGGGAGGTCATCTTCATTTCTGGAGAGCTTCTCATTGACGGGCTGGGACATGACCTTCTCCTCCTTAGACCCCCCTTCGGCTCAACCGGACGAGCTTTGCCTCCTTATCGAAGAGGGCTGTAGCGGCCAAGAGCATGATGACGGCGAAGAGGGAAAGGGTGGCGAGGTCTACCAGGGTGGGGAGATCTGCTCCCATGGGGGTCATGGCCGCATGGGGGAGGAGGACATGCTTGAAGAGGTCGATGCCATAAGTCAGGGGGTTGAAGTAGACGACTATTTGGAGCAGACCTGGGAGGAGCTTCACGGGGTAGAGGCCGCCGCTTAAGAAGAACATGGGAAAGACGACGAAGTTCATGATGGTGGCAAAGTTCTCCAGGGAGTCGATCCTCGTGGCCATGAGCATCCCTAGCGAGGCGATGGCGAAGGAGGTGAGGAAGAGGAAAAGGATAAGTAGCAATAGATGGAGGGGGCCGACGGGAAGCTTCAAGAACGGGACGAGGATCAACAGGAGGAGCGCCTGGAACACGGCCAACATGGTACCTCCAACGACCTTCCCCAACACGATGGCAAGGCGAGAGACGGGGGCAATCAGCATGATCCTCACGACCCCGAACTCTCGGTCGTAGACGGTGGAGAGGGAGGAGAGGATGGCGCCGAAGAGGACGACGATCCCCAAAACGCCCGGAAAGATGAACTGCTGGTACGAAATGCCTCCCTCTCCACCGAGGAGCCGATCGAAGCCAGGGCCGACGACAAAAAGCCAGAAGAGGGGGCGGGCGAGGGAGCTCCACAAACGGCCCTTCTGGCGGAAGAACCGCTTGAACTCCCTAAGGACGATGATCGAGATAGGCTTCAGTTGAAGCATCCCTACTGGCCAAGGTCCTTCATCAAGGCATCGATCCCCGCTTGACAGGCCTGAGCATCCTGGTCCCCCCGGGCGCCGCTGGCCCCGCACCCTCCGATGAGTGTCCCGCCCACACTAATGGGGAGGCCTCCTTCAAGGATGATCACCCGATCGAGGTGTTGGATGCCGTAGGCCCGTTGATCAGGCCTCGCGATGTCCTGAAGGGCCTTCGTTGGACGCTGGAAAAAGACGGCGGTTGCCGCTTTTCTGATGGCGACCTCAATGGAGCCGAGGAAGGCATCGTCCATCCGCTGGAAGTACACAAGATTGGCCCCATCGTCCACGACGGCGATGTTCAGCTTCCAACCATTTCTGATGGCCTCCAGTTCTGCGGCGGCGGCCACTTTCTTGGCGGCTTCGAGGGTGAGGGTCTTCTTATCCTTCAGTTGCGCAGAGCTGGGATGAGCTATGGCAAAGGCGAGGGCCAGAACAACACCGGCTCCAACGAACGAGCGTAGACTTTTTTTCATCGATCTTCTCCCTCCTGTGGTTGAAATTTCCCAGGTTCTCGTCCCATTATCGGATCGCCCGCCCCGTCAGGTGGATGAAGACATCATTCAGGGAAGGCCGGGTGATGTTGATAGCAAGGATCTTCCCCCCCAAGCTCCTCAGGAGGGGGGGGAGGAAGGTTTCGGCCGAGTCCACCTCCAAGAAGAGGCCTTCTTGGGTCCGCTTCGTCACCGTCTCGAACTGCTTCCTGATCTCCTCTTCTACCCCGGGGTCGTCCGTAGTCTTCAGGTGAATGACCTCTCCTCTGATCGTTCGCTTCAGCTCTTCGGGACTTCCCAGGGCGATGATCTTCCCATGGTCGATGATCGCGACCCGGTCGCACCGCTCCGCCTCGTCCAGGTAATGGGTGGTGAGGAAGACGGTCATGTGCTGCTGTTCCCGAAGTCGATCGATCATGTCCCAGATGGCGATACGGGCCTGCGGGTCTAGCCCAATGGTAGGTTCATCAAGGAAGAGGACCCTTGGGTGGTGAAGGATTCCTCTGGCAATATCTACGCGCCGTTTCAAGCCTCCCGAGAGGGTTTTGACCAGGTCTCCCCTCCGATCCGCTATCTCAAGGACCTTCATGATCTCCCCAATCCGCCCTTGGGCCTCGCGACGTTTCAGGTTGTAGAGGTAACAGGTGAGGAGGAGGTTCTCATAGACGGTGAGGTCCTTATCCAGGGTGGTCTCCTGGAAGACCAGGCCGATAGCATTTCGGACATCCCGGGCCTCTCTTGTGCAGTCGTACCCCTTGATCCTGGCCGATCCCGAGGTCGGCTTCAAAAGCGTGCACAGCATATGGATGGTTGTTGTCTTTCCTGCCCCGTTCGGCCCCAGGAAGCCGAAGAACTCCCCGGACTTGACCTCGAAGGTCACCCCATCGACGGCGGTGATGGTTCCAAATCGCTTCACAAGATTGTTGGCTTCGATGGCCATCATCGTGGAAGTTTCAAATTCCAAGGGACACAAATTTGACGTCCAGGTACTCCTCTAGCCCGAAGTGGCCTCCCTCCCGTCCGAGGCCGCTCTGCTTCACCCCGCCGAAGGGGGCCTGGACGGTCCCGGGGAAGGGATCGTTCACCCCGACGATCCCGTATTCGAGCCGTTCAGCGAAGCGGATGGCCCGGGAGAGATCCCGGGTGAAAAAGAAGGCTGCAAGACCATAGGGCATAGCATTCGCGAAGGAGAGGACCTCTTCCTCCGTCTTGAACGGGACGATGGGCACCACAGGACCGAAGGTCTCCTCGTGCATAATCCGCATCTCGTGAGTGACCTGGGTGAAGACCGTCGGCTCATGGTAGTATCCCTTCGCAAACTCCCCGTCCTCCCGACGCCCTCCGCCGCAGAGGAGCTTGGCCCCTTTGGAGAGGGCCTCTTGGATATGATGCTTCACCTTCAGGAAGCCCTGCTTGTCGATCAACGGGCCGACCTGCACGCTCTCATCCAAAGGGTTCCCCATCTTCAAACCCTTGACCAGCTCGACGAAGCATTGGGTGAAGGGCTCCAACACCGCCTCATGGACATAGATCCGGTTGATGCAGATGCAGGTCTGGCCAGCATTTCGAAACTTTGAGAGGAGGGCACCCTTGGCGGCAGCGTCCAGGTTGGCATCCTCGAAGACGATGAAGGGGGCATGACCGCCCAGCTCGAGGGTGATCCGCTTGACCTGATCGGCCGCACCTCGCATGAGAAGCTTCCCCACCTCGACCGACCCGGTGAAGTTCAGCTTGCGGACCAGGGGGTTCTCCAGAAACTCCCTCCCGATCGCCTCCGGTTCGAAAGCCGTGACCAGGTTTGCGACCCCGGGCGGCAGCCCAGCCTCGTCGAGAAGCTCGAAGATGGCAATGGCGGAGAGAGGGGTCTGCTCTGCCGGCTTTACCACCACCGTGCAGCCCGCAGCGAGGGCCGGGGCAACAGGCCTGGTGATGCCGGCTGAGGGGAAGTTCCAGATGGTGATGATCCCCGCCACACCGATGGGGCGCTTCAGAACGAGGAGACGCTTGTTCGGGAAGGAAGCCGGGATCATCTCGCCGTAAACCCTTTTCCCCTCCTCGGCGAACCATCCCAGGAAGTCGGCGGAGTAGAGGATCTCGCCTCGGGCCTCTGCAATCGGTTTACCTTCTTCCAGAGCGAGGAGCCGGGCCAAGTCCTCCCGGTGTTCGAGCATCAGGTCCCGGGCCTTGAAGAGGATGGCAGCCCGGTCTCTCGCGGGAAGATTAGCCCAGGCTGGGAAAGCCCGATGGGCTGCCTCGATGGCCCGACGGGTCTCTTCACGGTCGGCCCAGGGGACCTGGGCGATGATCTCGCCGGTGGCGGGGTTCTCGACCGGAAAGGTCCGCCCTGCATCGGCCTCAACCCATCGGCCGTCAATGAACATCCACCAGGTTTTGACCTCCCCTCGTGAAACAATAGTCCGTACGCTCTCTATCGTCATATCCTGCACTGCGGACTACGAGGATTCCAGAAGCTCCTTCAGGATGGCCAGCTCCTTTCTTACATTGCCAACGAGGGCCTCGAACTGCCCAGGAGGGGCGTTTGGAGGCTCGAATTGGGTGAAGATGTAGACGACGCCGTCCTCATTTCTCAAGAGGCGGGAAGGAGAGGAACGATATTTCCCTCCGCTCCCAAAGTAAAAATCGATCACACCGCTTTCTGGATCAGCTTTCACGAAGAGGTCCAGCTCCCCCCCGGGGGTCTGGACCTTGTAGACCTCGCCAACCTTTAAGGAAGGGGCGAGGGCGAAATCCACCGTCCACAGATGGAGGTTCTCGGGATTGGCGATGAAGTTGAAGGCCTTGTCGAAGGAGGCCTGGAAGGAGACACTTAAGGTTTCCGACCGTTGCATGGGAGCCTCCTTGGCCGCTCACGTACCCCCTCACCCCAGTCCTCTCACGCGAGGGGAGAGGGGGAGGTGGCGAGAGCCTTAGGAGAAGATCATAAGGGTTCCAGGCGGGATGTGATCGACCCCCAACACTTCTTTTCCCCCGACCTTGAGGAGCTCATCAAAGAGGTGGTGGATCCCCCGGATGGTCTCGTCATCCCAGTCGGTCATGACCATGTCCCGCCACCCATCCCTGATGGCGTGGACCAGCCTCCGATCAGCCCCTTCCATCATCTTCTCGCTGAGTTCTTCCCAGATCTGATCATTGGCCTTCATAAACTCGGCTACATCGCGGAAGGCCCCGATGAAACCTCGGAGGAGATCCTGGTGCTTCTCGATCACCTCCTCTCTGGTGACGAAGGCTGAGATCGGGATCTTCTTCTTCGTCCCGGCGAGATCCTGTACGAGGTCCACCATGTCAATGACCTTCCTGTAGCGTCCTGTCAACAGGAACGAAGGCACATACTGCCAGAAAAGGAGGGCACCGTCCACGTCCCCCTTTTCCAAGGCGTGGTTCAGCCTCGACTTGGAGAGGGCCTCGACAGCCGTTGCCTCCTCTTGCGGATCGAAGCCGTAGAGCTTCCGACAGGCAGCCCGGGTGATCACCCAGTTCTTGTCCTGGACCCGTACGACACCGATCCGCTTGCCTCGGATATCTGGAAGGTGGGTCATCGGGGAGCTGTTCGGGACAACAAGGCTCCCGATGGTTTGGCCGTAGGGGAAGAAGGAAGTGATCGGCTTCCCGTGGGCCCGTTCCCGGGCGATGGAGATCCAATCGATGTCGATCAGGTCCGCCTCCCCCTTCTGGAGGGCCAGCTCGACGGACTCCAACGCCTGCTGGACCTGATCCACCGCATATTTAATCTCCAACCTGAAGCCGTGCTTTCGGTCCAGGCCGAGCTTCTGAATCGTGTACATGACGAATCGGGGCGTCCCTGTGGTCTCGAAGGCTCCTTTGAGGATCTTCTCCTTTTGTTCTGTCATGTCTTCCTCACATCCTTGGGCTTGAAGGTCACTTCCATCTCTTCGCCGTGCATCCTGACCTCGACGCTTCCAAGCCACCGCTTGTCCTGGGAGGGATAGTCTTCTCGGTAATGGGGCCCGCGGCTTTCTTCCCGCATAAGGGCCGACGCCGTGACCGCAGAAGCGACGAGGCACATCCCTTGAAGGGTCAGATGATGAAGCCATTCCTTCGGGTTTTGGATGGCACATCCCTCGAGAAGAGACCGGCAGGCCTGGATCTCTTCCTTCACCTTCTTTAAGGAGGCGGCGGATCTAAAGAGACCGACGTGCTCCCACATGATCTGGCGGAGTCGAGTCTCCACTTCTTGGTGGGAGATGTCCCCTGATCTCCGACGGAGGTCCAAAGGAGGGGGTATGGGAGGAGGGATCGACCTCCTGGCCTTCGCGTGAAGAGCCGCCTCCCGGCCGGTTAAGGCCCCTGAGACTTGCGTGTGGGCGACGGAGTTCCCGCCGAAACGCTTCGCCCCGTGCACCCCTCCGATAGCCTCTCCTGCGGCGTAAAGGCCAGGAATCTCGGTTTTCCCTCTGGTCCCCGCCTTGATCCCTCCGGTGAATAGGTTCGCCCGGACTCCAACGATCATCAGGTCCTTTCGAGGGTCGATTCCATGCTGGAGGAGGGCGTTGAACAAAAAGGGGTACCGATCCTGCCAGACCTCCATGGGGATCGCCGTCGCGTCCAAAGAGACCCCCCCATCAATGCCCCGTCCCTCTTCGACCTCCCTGAACAAAAGCCGGGGCATCTCCTCTCGGAACGAAGCCTCCTCCCCTAAAGGGTTATGGGCGAGGATGAACCGTTCGCCTGAGGCGTTCCTCAAGATCCCCCCAAAGCTGAAGAGGTCAGGGGGGAGGTTCGTCTCCAGGGCCTTGGGGTGGAGAAGCCGACAGGGGTTAAATTCAACGAACTCCATGTCCTTTACGGTCATCCCGACGTCCAGGGCAAGGCTATAGGAGTCTCCCGTCAAGTCTGGGCTGTTCGAGGTCACAGCATAGAGCCATCCGGCTCCACCGGTGGCAAGGATCACGGCCTTGGCCTGGAAAAACACAGCCTCGCCCGTCGTAGCATCGAACCCAAAAGCCCCCCACACTTCCCCCTCGTCCATGAAAAGCTTCACGATGGGGAGGTGATCGATGATCGTGACCCCTAAGCGGCGGGCCTGTTCGGCCAAGGGCCTGGTCAGAGAGGAGCCACGGGTCGAAAACTCGTACCCGGTATAATCGGGCTCGATACCGGACGGGAGGATTGCTTCGTCGCCTCGGCCTAGGAGGAAGCCTCCTTTCTTCGTGTGAAGCTTTACCCCTAGGGCTTCGAGGGCCATGATCTCCTCCCCCGCGTGGGTGACCAGCTCTTCGACCAGGGCTTCATCATTCAGAAACTTCCCAACGGCCATCGTATCCTTGAAGTGGATCTCCACAGCCTCGGGCGGATCCGTGGGGAGGGTGGCGATCATGGAGCAGCCGGCGTACATGGTGCTGCCACTTCGTCCGGCCTCCCCCTTGCAGACCAGGACCACATCCTCTACGATCCTCTTCGCCTCAATGGCGGTTCGGAGGCCGGTCCCCCCTCCGCCGACGATCAAGACATCGCAGGGCGTAAGCGTCCGCATCGTACCTTTCTCAGCGCGTGAGGGTTGATCCTCTTTACCCGCCACAGCAGGGGGGAGTAGCCGCCCCTTGGCCGAGCGTAGCGAGGCTCGGCTTTGCCGAGAGCGGCGTTGAGGGGGGATGGAATCCCCCTTCAAAGGTCAGTCGAGGGCGTTCGGGGCGAACAGCTCCTCTGGGGAGAGTTTTCGATCGACCAAATGCTGCTCGTAGAGGTAGTGGATGTAGGTTTCGATGACGTGGCGGTTGACCTTCAAGCCGTAAGGCCAGAAGTCCTGCCCCATCTCCTTCCAGAGGTTATCCATGTAAGAATCGAGCCACGGGACGGTATATTTCAGGGCCTCCATGGTCTCCTTCAGATCCTGGTAGCAGACCTCTTTTGCCTTGACGAAGGCCCGGTAGAGGCTGCTCGCGACCCATGGATATTGTTCGTAGACGGACTCCTTGATGACGATCATGTGGAGGATCGGGAAGATGCCTGTCCGCCTATAATACTCGAGTTCTACCTCCCTGGGGTTGGCAAAGAGCCGTTTCACGTGAGGGTGTTGGTCTCTGAACTTCGGCGGGACCCGGGGGGCGATCAAGGCATCGATCTCTCCATCCTCCAACCGATCGGGTAACATCTTCCCTGGGGGGAAGAGGGTGACCTTTATCTCCTTGGGGAGGTCCAAGCCGACCTCGGCCCGCGCTGTATACCAATCGATGGCTTTAAGATCGACGCCGTAGTCCTGCTTGAGGATCCCTCGGGCCCACACGGCGATGGACATTTGGTACTGGCCGGAGGCGACCCGTTTCCCCTCCAGGTCCTTGGGCTTCTCGATCCCCGATTTGGTATTGACAAAGATGCCCCCATGGGGAAAGACCCGGGCCAAGAAGACGGGGATGGCGATGTATGGTGCCTCTCCCTTGGCCTGAAGCATCGTGTAGGTGGCCAAGGTCATCTCCGAGGCGTCGAATTCCTGAAAGCGGACCATGGGCCACACGGAATCATCGGGTGTATACGGCAAGATGTTCAGGTCGATGCCCGCTGGCTCGACGACTTTTAACATAAGGGGTTTCACCCGATCGTAGTCCAAGCAGGCCAGGGTCAGCCTGAGTTTTGCCATGCCTCTTCTCCTTCCTCGCCGTTACGCGGCAGAGATCAGCTCCTTCCTAGAAGCCCCCTTGAAGGACGGCATCACAAATTTGGCAAACCGTTCCATAGACTTAAGGCACAGGGCATGGTCCATGGTGACGTAGTTCAAAGTGCAGAGGAGATACTTCAGGCCGATCTCCCGCTCAAGTTCCTTGATCTTGGCGATGCAGGTGTCGGGAGAACCGAAGATGCAGAAGTCGTTGAGGAATCGATCGAAGCTCAAATTTCCCTCGCCATACCTCTGGCAGAGGGCCGCTTTCAGATCCGGGGCTTTCTCGTTGATGAAGGCCATGAAGGGACCTTCCATCTCTTCCCAGGCTTTCCGGTCCGTCTCGCCGACGTAGAGGAACCGGTTCACTGGGAGCGCCACCCTGGTCCCGTTGTGCCCGGCTTCCTTGTAGGTCTGCCAGTAGAGGTCATGAGTCCTCTTCAGATCGGGGAGCCGCTGGATCGCCCCAACGAAGATGGGGTATCCTCGCCCGGCAGCATACCGGATCGTTTCTGGCGAGATGGCGACGACATAAATGGGCGGATGAGGCTTCTGCAGCGGTTTCGGATGAACGGACACCTCGGGGATCTTGTAGTACTTCCCATCATAGGAGAACCGGTCGGTGATCCAGGCCTTCAGGATGACCTCCAGGGCCTCCTGGAACCGCCCCCTGGTCTCCTCTAAAGGGGCGTGGAAGGCGTGGTGGAATTCCTCGTCCAGACCGGCCCTCGTCACCCCGAGGTCGAGCCTCCCCCCGCTCAAGATGTCCAGCGTTGCGGCATCTTCGGCGACATGGATCGGATGATCTAAGGGGAGGATCTTTGCCGCGGTCCCGATCCTGATCCGGGAGGTCTTGGCAGCAATGGCCGCAGCAACACTAAATGGGGAAGGGTAGAGGAGGTCGCTATGATGGAAGTGCCGCTCCCCCAGCCAGACCCCATCAAAGGAAAGCTCCTCGGCATACTGGATCTGATCCAGGATGTCTCGGTAGGTCCCGGTCCGCGTTCCCATCACGAACGTGCCAACCTTCATCGATGCCCCCTTCTCGAAGAGTATTGGGAAGAGCGGCCCCGTTTAGCAACCATTCTCAAAATGGGGCATCACGTATTTCACGAACCGCTCCATAGACCTCCGGCACTTGGCGTGGTCAATGGTGTAGTAGTTGAAGGTGCAAATCAGGGACCGGAGGTCGATCTCCTTCTTCAGCTTCTCCAGCCGCGCGATGCAGTAATCGGGATCGCCGAAGATGCAGACCTCGTTGAAGAGGAGGTCATAGGTGATCTCTCCCTGGGGGAGGAAGAGGAAGTCCCTGATGACCGAGGCCCCTCGGTGGATGAAGATAGTAAGCGCCTCCTTCGTCTCCTCGACGGCCTGTTCATTGGTCTCAGCCACGTAGAGGAACCGGTTCACCGGGAGCACCACGTCCTCTCGTTTGTACCCGGCCTCTTCGAGGGCCTTGGAGTAGTGCTCCTGAGTTTCCCTGACGACGGAGATGGTCTGAGCGGCAGCAAGGATTAAGGGAAAACCACGGGTTGACCCGAAGGTCAGGGTCTGGGGGCTGATGCCGACGAGGTAGATGGGCGGATGGGGTTTTTGAATCGGTTTCGGGTAGACCGACACTTCGGGGGTCTTGTAGTACTGCCCATTGTAGGAGAACCGCTCTTTGGTCCAAGCCTGGAGGAGAATGTCGAGGGCCTCCTCGAAGCGACCCCGGCTCTGCTCGGTCGTGACACCAAAGGCCAGTTGGTAAAGGTCGTTCTCACCCACCCGGGCGATTCCTAGATCCAGACGTCCGTTGCTGATGACATCAACGGTAGAGCTGTCTTCGGCGATATGGATGGGGTGATCCAGCGGGAGGATTCGGGAAGCGATGCCGATCCTGATGCGCTCCGTCCTGCCCGCGATGTACGCCGCTGCCACGAGAGGGGACGAGAAGAAATTCCGTCCCTGGTGGTCAGGGTGGAAGTGGCGCTCGCGGAGCCACACGGTATCAAAGCCGGCCTCTTCGGCGTATTCGACCTGACTCAACAGGTCCTCATAACTCGCGGAACCAGACCCGGTTGCATAGAATCCAAATTTCATGGATGTTCTCCTTTTTCGTTCTTCGCCCTCACCTGGCCCGGTCGGAAAAGTCCCGATTCCTCACCTCGACCTTGATCTTCTTCCCCTCCTCCACGAAGGCGGCGAGATGGGAGGAAAGCTGTTCGAGGATCTGCCGGCCCTTCTCGGGGGACGCCTGGGAGGGGAGGGGATCGTCATGGGCGATGGGGCTGACGAACTCGAAGTCGTCCATCCCCAGGAAGATGTTCTCCGCCCCTTGGAAGCGGATCGCCATTCCGGTTCCGGCCCGTTTTGAGAAGGCTGGACCCAGCCACTTAGGGGCATGGATATTGTAGGAATGGGCCATATAGTCCTTGGAATTGAACTTCTCCCCCAAGAGGGCCATAGCCATCGCCGCCTCGAAATCGCTGGCGAGGCGTTCAGGGGAGGAACCAAGGATGCTCTGGACAGCCGTGGTCTCCCTTCCCCCGTAGAAGGCGACAAAGGCCCCTGTTTTGAACCGGAGGGAGAAGAGGACTTCTTCAGCATTTACCACGTTAAAACTGTGGAAGGACACGAAGATGATCTTGTTAAAGCCATGGTAGATCAAGCTCCAACCGATATCCTCTAAGACCCTCCTATAGGTTTCCACTGTCAGGTTGATGGTCCCGCAACCCTCGCCGACCCGACCCATGTGGTGAGGGGCGTAGCCGAAAGGCATCAAAGGTGTGTAGAAAACGTCAGCTTTCTTCGCCGCCCGCTCGGCGACGGCGAAGCTGACAATCCCGTCGAGCCCCAGTGGGGTTGAAGGGTTGCCGTGCCGCTCACAACTGCCAATGGGGACGAGAACCGTCTCGCATCCTTGCTCCATCTTTCGCTTAATATCTCCCGACCCAAGTTCCTGGATATTCAGGATCTCTCCATCCTTCCGGTTGATCGCCATCGCTATCCCTGCTCCTTTCCTCAGGATCCCAGTTCAGTTAAGATATGAGATGGCCAGCCCCTGTCTGTTGGCGCTGGAACCTAGCTCTCCCTTGAAGCATTTGTACGAAGGATCTAGTATAAGCATACTATATGCCAAACTATAGAGCTAGTAAACCGTTGAATCTAAAAGGATATAGGAGAAAGAGAAGGTGGGGGATTTGGCGAGATGGGGGATTTGCCCCATGCCCATATTAATGGAGGCGGGGGATCCCGAACTTCTTCATCCGGTACCGGAGGGTATCCCGGCTGATCCCTAAAAGCTTTGCCGCCTCGACCTGGTTTCCTCCGGTTTGTTGGAGGGCTCGCTCCAGCAAGGCCTGCTCCCACTGAGGGAGACTAATCCCTTCAGGCGGGATCTTCACGGTGAGATCCAGGGGATTCACCGGGAGTGGGGGTTTTTTCTGATCATTGAGGGGGGATCTCAAGGAAAGATGCTCCGGTTCGAGGATCTCTCCCTGGCAGGAGAGGATCGCTCGTTCCATGACATGTTTTAACTCCCGCACGTTCCCCGGCCAGTGGTACTGGATTAGGGCCTTGGCCGCTCGGTCGCCGATACGAGGAAGCGGCTTCGAGTACTTGGTGCCGATCCGCTCCAGGAAGTACTCGGCGAGGAGGAGGATATCCTTGCCCCGTTGGCGAAGGGGGGGGAGATGGATGGTGAAGACGACCAAACGGTAGTAGAGCTCTTTTCGGAAAGACCTTTCAGCGATGCCCTCCTCCAGGTGTTTATTCGTCGCCGCGATGATTCGAACATCGATCTTTCGATCCCGAAGGCTGCCGATCCGCCTGACCGTCCGCTCTTCGAGGACCCTGAGGAGTTTCCCCTGAAGGGGAAGTTCTAGGTCCCCGATCTCGTCGAGGAAGAGAATCCCGCCGTCGGCAGCCTCGAACAAGCCCATCTTGGACTCCTTGGCATCGGTGAAGGAGCCCTTCTCATAGCCGAAGAGCTCAGCCTCGACTAGGGTCGCCGGCAGGGCGGTACAGTCAATCTCGATAAACGGCGCTGAGATCCGGGGACTGTTCATATGGATGGCACGCGCCACAAGCCCCTTCCCCGTCCCCGTTTCGCCGGTGATGAGCACCGTGGGAACCTCCTCCAGGGGAGCGATCTGCTGGATCTGCTGAAAGACCTGTCGCATGGCTTCGCACTTGCCGATGAGACCCTCGAAGGAAAAGGTCCGGGTCTCCCTCTCGCGGTAGTAGGAAAGCTCCTGTCTTAAGCGGGAGTCTTCGTGGGCCCGGTTCAACAGGATCTTCAGCTCATCGAGGTCCACCGGCTTCCTCAGGTAATCGAAGGCGCCAAGCTTCATGGCCTCGACCGCCCCCTCGATGGACCCATAGGCTGTCATGACGACGACATAAATGTGGGGATCAAATTCCCTGATCCTTTTCAAGAGCTCGATCCCGCTGATCTTCGGCAACCTCACATCCAGAAAGACCAGATCAGGGGGCATGGCCTCGAGAAGGGTCAGAGCGGTGTCACCATCCTCCGCCACCTCGGCCTCGTAACCCTGTTCCTGGAGGAAGAGCTTGATGGATCTGGCCAGTGTTTTTTCATCGTCCACGATCAGGACGGTGAAGGGTCCCATGGAGCCTCCCAAGACGCTCTCCTTACGAAGCGTAGACGGGGAGGGTGATCCGCACGGACGTTCCCTCACCCGGCTTGCTCTCGATGGTCATGGTCCCTTTGTGCTGCTCGACGAAGCGTTTGGCGATGGCCAACCCCAGGCCTGTGCCATCGGCCTTGGTGGTGAAGAATGGTTCGAACACGTGGGGAAGGGCTTCCTCGGGGATGCCTTCCCCATCGTCGGCGACCTCGATGGCGACGAACTCCTTCCCGTCTGCGCATTCCATTCCCACCAAGAGGTTGAGGGTCCCTCCCTTAGGCATCGCCTCCAGGGCGTTAGAAATCACCTCCAGGAGGGCCTGCTCGATCTGGGAGGGATCGATCCAAACCCTCGGAAGGTCAGGTCGAAAATCGGTCTTTAGCCGAATCTGCTGTTGGGCCATCTTCTCGGTGAAGACGGTGAGCACACTCTCCACCAGGCGGTCTACCCTTTCGAGGAGAGGGTAGAAGGGGACCGGTTTGGTGAAATCCAGCAGTTGGCTGATCCGCTTCTCCAAGCGGTCCACCTCACCGATGACCGCCCGGAGATGCTCGCCAAGGGGGCTCTTCCTTGGAAGCCGGTGGAGACTCAATTGGGTTGCCGCCCTGATGCTGGCCAAAGGGTTCCGGAGCCCATGGGCCACGGCAGCCGACATCTGCCCGAGGGAGGCCAGCTTCTCGGAGTGGATGAGTTGGGCTTGGGTCTCCTTCAAGGTGCGGATCTTTTGTTGGAGGTCAGCGTTCAGATGAACCAGCTCCTCCTGGGTTTTCTTCAGCTTCTCCGTCATCCTGGTAAAGGATCGGGCCAGCTTGCCGATCTCGTCTCGGGACCGCACCTCGATCGCA
>JACQHM010000051.1 GCA_016199025.1 Candidatus Methylomirabilota bacterium
AGGACATAGGACTTGGTGGAATTCAAATTAGGACACTACCTGCCCCTCCCTTTGCTTGACAGCCTTCCCAGGGTATGGGATACTCCAAGTAGGTGATCCACATGGTGACCTTCCCACAGCTCCGTTCCCTCCTGGTCCTTGGTGTGGCCCTCTTCCTTTCTGTTAGCGCTCCACAAGATGTCTGGGCCGCCCGGGTAAATGTCATCCGGGTAGACGGGGTCATCTCCCCAGGGACGTCCGGCTACATTGTCTCGGCCATCAAGCAGGCGGAGAAGGACGGGGCCGAGGCCCTGGTCATCGAGCTGGACACCCCTGGCGGCTTTGACACCTCCATGCGGGATATCATCAAGGAGATGTTGGCCTCCCCGGTCCCGATCATCGTCTATGTCTCCCCCAGCGGCGCCCGGGCGGCCTCGGCGGGGGCCTTTATCACCATCGCCGCCCACATAGCCGCCATGGCCCCTGGGACCAACATCGGGGCCGCTACCCCAGTTGCCCTGGGCGATGAAATGGGCAAAGCAATGGAACGGATGGCCGTGAATGACGCCGCCGCCTACATGCGGACCATCGCTGAGAGGCGGGGACGGAACGCCAAGTGGGCCGAGGAGGCGGTCCGGAAGGCCTCTTCGGCCACGGAGAAGGAGGCCTTACAGCTTGGGATCATCGATCTGGTCGCCCCGAAGCTGGAGGACCTCCTGAAGACCGTGGACGGCCGGAAAGTGGAGACGGCCAAGGGGGAGGTAGTCCTCCACACGAAGGACGCGACCGTCGAGCGGGGAGAGATGAACTTCCGGGACCAGATCCTGAAGATCATCTCTGACCCGACCATCGCCTACATCCTGCTCCTTTTGGGATTGGCCGGCCTCTACTTCGAGCTCTCGAACCCCGGTTCCCTCCTCCCCGGCATCTTAGGGGCGATCTTCCTCATCCTGGCCTTCTGGGCCTTTCAGACCCTCCCCATCAACTACGCCGGACTCCTCCTGATCGGTCTCGCGGTCCTCCTCTTCATCTTAGAGGTCAAGGTCGCCTCCCACGGTCTCCTCACCCTGGGGGGGATCGCCTCCTTTATCTTAGGCTCCCTCCTCCTGGTCCAATCCCCCGCCCCCTTCCTCCGGATCTCCCTGGGGGCTATCGTGGGGGCCTCGGCGGCCACCGCCGGCTTCTTCATCCTGGTGGCTGGGCTGGGCTTGAAGGCCCAGAAGCGGCCGTCTCCCATCGGCTGGGAGAGCTTGGTCGGGGAGACCGCGGTGGTCAGGACCAAAGTGAGCCCTGAAGGTCAGGTTTTTCTCAAAGGAGAACGGTGGAACGCCTACTGCGAGGAGGGGGCGGAGCCGGGGGAACTGGTCAAGGTCGTGGCGGTGGAAGGATTGAAGCTCAAGGTGGCGAGGCTCCAAAAGCCGTCACTCTCCGAGCCGACCTCGGCTGAGAGGGCTTGAGGGGCATCGCAGAGGCCTTGAAGGAGGGTGAAGATGCCTGGGCAGCTTTTCCCATTCGGGTCCATGGTTCTGCTCGCGATCATCGTCGTCGGATTCTACATCATCGCCAGCTCCGTTCGGATCCTCCGGGAATACGAGCGGGGGGTCATCTTCCGCCTGGGGAAGCTGGCCAAGTCCATCTTTAACCCGGGCGGGGCGGGGAACGGGCCGGGCATCCTGCTCCTGATTCCCTTGATTGATCGGATGGTGAAGGTGAGCTTGCAGACTGAGGTCTTCGATGTCCCCTCCCAGGACATCATCACGAAGGATAACGTCTCGATCAAGGTGAACGCCGTCGTCTATTTTCGAGCGATGGACCCCGAGAAGGCCGTCGTCCAGGTGCAAGATTATCGCTACGCCACCTCCCAGATCGCCCAGACGACCTTACGAAGCGTCCTGGGCCAGTCAGAGCTGGATGAGCTTCTGGCCGAGCGGGAACGGATCAACCAGAAGCTCCAGCAGATCATTGACGATCATACCGAGCCGTGGGGGGTAAAGGTCAGCGCCGTCGAGGTGAAGCAGGTGGACCTCCCGCCTGAGATGCAGCGGGCCATAGCCATCCAGGCCCAGGCCGAGCGGGAGCGACGGGCGAAGATCATCCATGCTGAAGGGGAGCTGCAGGCCTCCGAGAAGTTGGCCCAGGCGGCGAGGATGCTGGCGTCCGAGCCTATCAGCGTCCAGCTCCGTTACCTTCAGACTTTGACCGAGATCGGTTCTGAGAAGAACTCCACGGTCATCTTCCCGATCCCTGTAGACATCATCTCGGCCTTCGTCAACCGGGGGAAATAGGATCTTGACCGATGAACGTCCGCGGCCAGATCCGAAGGACACTGCTCGAGATCGCCAGGCGCCGCCAACGGCCCGGCTCGGGCAGCGGGCTTAAGCTTCTGACCCGGAGGACGGTCCAGGTGCAATGGCCCGATCTCACGCCGGTTCTCCGACCGATCCCTTGGGCGGTGATCGGTGCGGCGGCTACGCGCCTCTACATGCCCGAGCGGACGACGCGGGATCTGGACATCGTTGTCCGAGCAGAGGATGGGCCCCAGGTTCGACAGAAGCTCGCCGCCGCTGGTTTCCAGTATCAAGGAGAGTTGAGCGTTCGGGGTTCGTCGTGGCTTTCACCGGATGGCTGCTTCGTCGATGTGTTGGAGTGGGGGGAGCCTTGGTGCGCTCAGGCCATCGCTCAAGCGGAGCAGAACCGCGATGCCCAGGGGTTGCCGGTCCTCCCATTCCACTTTCTCGTCCTCATGAAGTTCCAAGCCGGGCGTGTGCAAGACCTGGCTGACATCACCCGAATGCTCGGGCAGGCTGACGAGGAGAAGCTCGCCGTCGTCCGTGCGCTCTTTGCTGAGCGGGCTCCAGAAGATCTTGAAGATCTGCAAAGTCTCATCATCCTGGGCAAGTTGGAAATGCAGCTACCCTCCGCTAGAGGGGGAGAAGCCCAGCTTGGCTGAGAAGTCCCATACCCCGCCGGGTGCCAAACCGGTCATCGCCGATCTCTTCCTAAAAAACTTCCTAAATTTCCTCCATTTTTAGTCTCCAGAACTTTGGCTTCATCTTTTCACTTGACAGATCAATTTCTTCATGATATTCGGATAAGCGTATATATTCAAAGCAAGAGGAGGATCGCAATGCGACGAAGGAGCATAACCGTGTTGTTCATCTTTGCCCTGGCCATCGGTGTTGTAGGTCATGCGTTGGCTCAGACCCCTGAGATGCTGATGGCCTCTCTGGGGATCAAGACAATCAACGGGAAGGAGGAGGCCCCCCCGTTCGTGTTGAAGGACCTCCAGGGGAGGGAGATCAGCCTGAAAGACTTCCGGGGCAAGGTGATCTTGATGAACTTCTGGGCGACCTGGTGTGTCCCGTGTCAGTGGGAGATGCCCGAGATGGAAAAATTGCACCAGGCCTTCCACGATCAAGGGTTCGCCGTGGTCGCCATCGCCCTGGATGCTGAAGGCGCCCAGACGGTCGGACCCTTCGTCAAGGAGCGGAAGCTCACATATCCCGTCCTCTTGGATCCGGAGCTCAAGGCTGCCCGGCAATACAGGATCATGGGCCCCCCCACCACCTTTCTGATCGGACGGGAAGGGGAGCTGATCGGCGTCGCCCTCGGTCCGAAGGAGTGGGCCGGGGAAAAGGCGAAGGCCCTCGTCCGCCATCTGCTACAGTCGTCGAAGAAGAAACAGGGCTAGTAGTCCATCCCTACCCTTCCCCTCTCAAGCAGCCTGTTGTTGATTTGGGATTGCAGATTTCAGA
>JACQHM010000049.1 GCA_016199025.1 Candidatus Methylomirabilota bacterium
CGTCCGCTCCCAGAGCTCCTCCAGGACCTCCCGGTCGGCGTCGGCTGTGACGTAGAGCTTGGCGCTGATCTCCTTGAAGCCCGGATGTCCCTCCTCGCTTAAGCCGAAAAACATCAGGATGTTCTCCATCTCCCCTTCCAGGGCCACCTCCATGTTGTAGATCTCGATCCCATGCATGGTGGCGTTCAGGATGAAGCCTGTAGCAAGGCAGGCCCCTAGGGCCCCGACGACATACTCGACGGCGGTGGGCGCCTCATCGGTGCTGGCCAACCGATGGGGCTCATCCACGATGTACACATGGTCCCGGGTGTAGACCTTCATCTTGAACCCACCCAGCCACCGGATCCGGGCACTCCGGGGGGCGGCCTTGACCTTCTCCGGATCGGCCTTAATCAACTCCAGGGCCTCTCGGAACCCCTCCAGATCGATCCCGTTCAAGGTCTCACCCATCCTCTCCCCCGTTCCCGTACATCTTCCGAAGCTCCTCGGCCGCCTTGGTCATCACCTTGAGCTTTTCGAAGGCGACCTTGGGGACGTTCATGGGCCGCTCGGCAAAGGTCCCAAAGCCGCAATCCGGATTCAAGTAGATCTTCTGGGGATCGAAGTACTTCAGGGCCTCCTTGACCTTGGAAACGACGAACGAGGGGGACTCGATCTCGTCGGACCGGGGGTTCACCACGCCGAGCCCCAGCTCCCGGACGTTGGGGCACTTGGCGAAGACCTCCAGCTCGCCGGCCCGGGGGGTGGCAAATTCCAGGACGAGCTGGTGAAGCTGCATGGCCAGCATATAGGGCATCAGGGGCTCGTAGCCTCCCTTCAGGAGGACCTCCTCCTGCCGGCTCCAGTTCCCCCGGCATACATGCATGCCGATGTTGATCCCCTCGATCCCCTCGACAACCTTGTTCATCAGGCGGACGGCGAACTGGAGCTCCCCGACAGGATCCCCCTTGGCCGCCATGGCGGCGCACATGAAGGTCCTGGTCTTCTCCGTATCGCCCTTGAAGACCACCTCCGTTAACACCGGCTCATCGAGCTGGACGTATTCACACCCGGCATCCCGGAGGGCCATGATCTCCTCCCGGAGGAGCTGGATCACATCCTTGGCCAATTCCTCCTTGGTGGGGTAGGCTTGATCCGAGACCCCCTTCACCCACATGGTGCGGGTGAGAAGATAAGGGCCGGGGAGGGGAATCTTGATCGCTTTGGTGGTATGCTCGCGGAGGAACTGGTATTCGTCCATGGCAAGCGGCATCTTCTTCGTGATCCTCCCCACCGCCGTCGGGGTCTTGATGCCGTAGGCAGGGACATCCAGGGATTTGAGGATCGCCTCGAAGGCCCTCTTGTCCTCGACGTAGTCCAAAAGCTCGGCCACGGGCATGAGCTTGACGCCGTCCAGCTTCTCCACGACAAAGGAATAGAAGTTGTCACGCCTCTGCTCACCGTCGCTGACGATATCAACCCCGGCGTCCTCCTGGTACTTCAAGGCCAGGAGAACGGCCTCGTCGGCGATCTCGTTGAACTCTTCAAAGCTCAGCTTCCCATTCTGCCTCTTCTTTAGTGCGTCTAAGAGCCAGTTCGGCCTCGGCCAACTCCCGACAACGGTCACGGGAAACAGCGGCACCTTCGGCATAGCTTACTCCCTCCTTAATTCTGGTGATGCTGGATGATAACAGGGTTTGGCGAGCAGTGTCAAGGCATCAAAAAGCTGAAGCGGCGCGGGTTCCAGCGTATCGCACAGCCTAGCCACGCGCCGCTATGCTGGCACGGATGGCACTAATGCCCTGTCGTAGCGCATGCCCATAAATCCACAAGTCGCCCCAGTAGGCGAGACAGCGAAACCCCTTGGCCAGCAGGGAGATCCCTTCCTCCACGCTGGACACCATGAACCCTGGCGCCTTGCCGTGCCGCCGGCAGGCCTCGAGGACACGGTCCACGGCGTGCAGGTACTCTGGGTGGGTGAACTGCCCTGGGATGCCCATGGAGTTGGTCAGGTCAAAGTGGCCGATCCAGAGGACGTCGATGCCCTCCACCCCGGCGATCTTCTCCACGTTCTCAACGCCTTGCACGGTCTCGATCAGGGCAATCAGCAACTGCTCCTGGTTGGCACTCTGCATCTTGGCCACGATGTCGCCGCCCTGGTAATCGTCGTGCGCGATCCCGAAGGCCGCCCCACGGCAGCCCTGCGGCGGATACTTGGCGGACTGCACGATGAACCGGGCCTGCTCCTCGCTCTCGACCATCGGCACCATCAGGCCCATCACCCCCACGTCCAGCGGGCCCGCCAGGAGGTGGTACTGGGTCGCCGGCACCCGCACCAGGGGCACTAGGTCAGCCGCCCGGGAGGTGGCCATCAGCATCCGCACCGTCTCTACCGTCCAGCCGGTATGCTCCATGTCGAACAGCACGAACTCGGCGCCCGCCGCCGCCGCAATGCGAGCGATGCCGGGGGTGTTGAACTCGAACACCATGGTGCCTATCGCCAGCCGCCCCTGGCTCAGAATACGCTTGACCTTGTTCTCTCTCACCTTACCTCCCCTCGCTTCCCCGCTTCAGAACAAGGCGATGGGATTGACCGGCGAGCCTGTCCCACCCACGACTTTGAGCGGGGCGGTGATGAGCATGAATTCATAACGCCCTTCCGCGCCCCAGCGTCCCCAATTCCGACGCTCCCGCAGATACGAGTCAACCTCTTGGCGCGTAGGTAATCGCCGTTCCACTCTCTTCTCCTCCTTCTAGGTTGACAGGCATGCAGGTCTACCCCAGGAGACCTGCTCATGCGAGAAGTTCCATGGGATAGAGGCACATTACCGGGATTTCCGGTGAACGGGACAGGGACAGGCTGGCGGAAGAGCGGAGCCGAAGACGGCTTACGGGACGACCCAGGTCTCGCCGGAGTAGAGGAGCTGGTGGAGGTCGCCTTCGCCTCGCTGCAGGGCGGCGGTACAGCCTTGCTCGGCAACCAGCTCGTCGTAGGTGGGCTGGCGGACGGCACGTAACACGCCGATCGGTTCGGGGAAGTCGGGGTACGTGAGCCGCGACAGCATGAAATGGTAGCCCGCCTGCTGCCGCGTCTCGTCATGGACCAGCAGCCCCGAGGTGTCACCGTCGATCTCGACGACCTCCAGGGACATGTCAGGGCGCATACGGATGCCCTTCTTCCTTTCCTTGCCGAACACGAGCGGCTTGCCGTGCTCGAGCACGATGAGCCGGTCGCTCCTCACGGCCTTGTCGGTGACCGGATCAAACGCCCCGTCGTTGAACACGATGCAGTTCTGGTAGATCTCGACAAAAGCGGTCCCCTTGTGCTCCGCCGCCCGTCGCAGCACGTACTGGAGGTGCGGGGTGTCGATGTCGATCGTCCGTGCCACGAATGTTGCCTCGGCGCCGATGGCGACCGAGAGGGGGTTGAACGGCCGGTCCACCGACCCGAGTGGCGTGGACTTGGTCTTCTTGCCCTGCTCGCTGGTCGGCGAGTACTGCCCCTTGGTGAGCCCTTAGATCCTGTTGTTGAAGTGCAGGATCTTCAGGTCCACGTTGCGGCGCATGGCGTGGATGAAGTGGTTGCCGCCGATAGAGAGCCCATCACCATCACCGGTGACCACCCACACCATCAG
>JACQHM010000052.1 GCA_016199025.1 Candidatus Methylomirabilota bacterium
ATGGCCTTCGACAGATCGGTCATCTCCTTGAAGGAATCGTCGAAGCGGGACTGGTCCAGAGAGGTGGCCAGGAGGTTCGCCGTTAAGGCGGCCAGGATGCCTAAGAGGACAATGACCAGGATCAGCTCGATCAGGGTAAATCCCACTTCCCGGCGTCGGGCATCGGACATCGGACTTCGGACCTTTTGGCTCATCAGAAGCTGACGCTCACCGTGAGGTCATCGCTGTTACAGAGGACGCCGTCGGGACCGGCGCTCTGGAGGGTGAAGGACCGGCTACTGGTCGTCACCGCCGGGCAGGGGGAAGAGCAGGCTGCCGTCCGAAAGCAGATGGCGTTCCCCCACGGATCGTTGGATTGGCTCGACTCGATATAAGGGCCGTTCCAGCCCTTCCTCGTGTACTTGTTCCAGGCCGGTTGTCCCCCCTGGGTGGACAGCTCGCTCAAGGTGCTGGGGAGCCTGCCCATATTGCCCCAGTACCCGGGGGCGCTGGGCGTTCCGCCGCTCACCGCTGAAGGGTCCCCCAGGATCGCTCGTTTGATGTTTTCAAGCCGCTCTTTCGTCACGTTGATCTTGGCCTGGCCCCCGAGGTCGATGAACCTTGGGAGGGCCACGGCGGCCAGGACACCCAGGAGGACGACGATGATCACCAGCTCGATCAGGGTGAAGCCTTTGGCCTTTGTGTTTTCCATCACATAAATGGGCATTATGCAATAACCATGCCTGCCACCCTGTTGAAGCCGTCCCCTTCGCCCTTGGACGCTCTTGAGTATAATGGGAAGTCCCCAGAAATCAAGGGAAAACTCACGGCCGGGGCCTCCTCCCGCCGGGGTCCTTCTGGAGTTGTCTCGCTTTCAGCCATTCCTTTTCGGCCTCCTGTCGCCTTCCCGCCAGGAGGAGGGCGAGGGCCAGCTTTCCCCGGAGGCCGGAGGATTCCCGCCCTCGCCGGAGGGCTTCCTGGTAGGTCTCGATCGCTTGTTCATACCGTCCCTGGAGAAAATAGGCATAGCCTAGGTTCTCCTGGGCTGCTGAGAGGGTGGGGTCGAGGGCCAGGGCCCTTGTCAGCTCCTCCACGGCCTCCTCGTAGAGGCCCATCTCGCCATAGGTGGTTCCAAGCTCTGCGTGGAGCTTTGGGTCCTGGGGCCGCTCTCGAAGCGAAGCCTTTAGCCTCTCCGCCGCCAGGGGCAGCATCCGGCGATCGTCTAAGGTTTTGGCCTTCAGTTGGTGGGCGTAGAAGACAGGGAAATAGAGGAAGACGGCTCGATCATATTCCTGTCTTGCTTCCTGCTCCTTTCCTGCAATGAGGAGGATCTTCATCCGCTTCAGATGCAGATCGGCGAAGAAGCGGCCGAAGACCAGGACGGGAGCCGAGGCGAAGAGGACCAGTGCGAGCGCGAAGGAGATCCCCAGGGGGATCCTCGCCTGCTTCAAAGGACGGGCCGAGGCGGCCGCCTCAACCGCCGGGAGGAGCCCGGCGAAGAGCCAGAAGTGGAGGGAGGAGGTAGGGTTCCTCAAGGGAAAAGCGAAGAGGGCGTAGACGAGGAGGGCGACGAGGCTTCCCGTCAAGGCGAGGCCCGGCTTCCTCCACCCTTCGTCCTCTGCCTGAAGGAGACGGGATGCTGTCTGGAACAGCCGGACCAGGAACCAGAGGAAACAGGCGAGGCCTAGGAGGCCGGTCTCGGCGGCGATCTGGAGGTAATCATTGTGGGCCTCGCCGACGACGAAGCGACTGGAGAGCCGCCATTCCTCCACCGTCCGGTACAAAGGGTAGACCAGCTCGTAGTTCCCTGTTCCCACCCCCAGGAGGGGCGCCTCCCTGATCATCTTCAGGGTGCTCCCCCAGATGAGGATCCGGACCCGGTTCGAGGGGTAGGCAGGGTCGAAGATGGACATGATCCGCTCTGCCGTCGTCTGCCACACCCCCGGGAGCAGGACAGCGAGGCTGATGCCGACCCCAGCGACCACCACCGCCCATGTTGTCATCCTCAAGGTCCTCGATCTACGGTGTTGGGTCTGAGATGTTGGCTCGTCGCTCGTGGGTTGTGGCTCGTGAGTCTGTTGCTCATCACCACCTTTTGCCTTTTGCCTTCCAAGAAGCGCCATGACGATGAGCGCGACGACGAGGGCCGTCCAACCGGCCCGGCTTTTTGTGAGGAGGAGGTGGACCAGGGCGAGGGCGGCCGCCCCTCCGAATAAGAGACCCTTCCCATGCCCATCGAAGGTGGCCATAAGAAGGATAGGAAGGGAAGCGATGAGGTACTCGGCGGCGAAGCCGGTGTTCCCCAGGGTCGAGACCGGGACGAAGCGCCACTGGAGGTTGAGAAAATCGATCCCCTTCGCCTGGAGGAGCCCGTAGGAGGCGACGAGGGTCGTGGCCAGGGCGACAGCGACGAAGAGTCGGGCCAGCTCTTCGCGGGTTTTGAGGTGAAGGGCGGCCAGGTGGGGGAGAAGGAGGAGACAGAAGAGGGAGAAGGTCTGTTCGATCCCTTGATACAGATTCAAAGCCTGGGTTAGGGAGAGGAGGGTCGCCGCCAGGAAGGCGAGGGAGGGCCACGTCATGGGGATCCATGGAAGCAAGAAGGCACCCCTGAGGCTCCCCTTGAAGAGGGAGAGGGCGACGAGGAGGAGGATCAGGGACTGGACGAGGAAGGACTTGGGGACGGTATACATATCGGTCGAGAGCGGGGAGATGACCAAAGGGACAACCAGGAGGAGGAGAAAGAAGACCCTTCCGATCCAGGTCTCCAGGGCTTGGATCATCTTGCTTTCTCCATGTTGCTCCACGATTTCCTGCCTCTTATGGCTTTGACTTGGATGATTCTACCATAACCGTTTTCCCTCTTTGTCCAGGATTTCATAGGCAGGAGTGCCTCGCATTTTTTTCTTGCAATTTTCTGGGAAAAGAGGGTATATAACTCCCAGGTACCATTTGAGAGGAGCGTGAGACCATTTCCTAAAAACCTTTAAGTCGTTCCGAAAGGGGGTCGAAAATTGCGGGCATTGGGAACACACCTGTTGGTCGAACTCCACGGTTGTCACCCAGAGATGCTCAAAAAGCTCGACTTCGTCAGGGAGACCATGATCTCGGCAGCCCGGATGGCGAAAACCACCGTCGTCGATGATGTCTTTCACGAGTTCAACCCCTATGGGGTGAGCGGTGTGGTGGTCATCGCCGAATCGCATCTCTCCATCCATACCTGGCCCGAGCACGGCTACGCCGCGGTGGACATCTTCACCTGCGGCGAGAACCTGCAGCCCGAGACGGCCGCTGAGTATATCGCGGGTCGGCTGAAATGCACCAGGCTCTCCCTCGTGGAGGTTAAACGGGGTGTGTTCCCAAAGGGTCACGGAAAGCTGAACCGGAACCTCGCGAAGCCAGGAGGCAAAGCTGCCGATGCCCGTCGCGAACTATCGATGGTTTATTGAGGCCTTGAGCCCTCAGGAAGGGCATCTGCACGGAATCAACCGGGTCCTCTTCTCGGCGAAGACCCCCTACCAGTCCCTGGACATCTTCGAGCTGGGGAGCTACGGGAAAGCCCTGGCCCTGGACGGGAAGATCCAGTCCAGCCTCGTGGACGAGTTCATCTATCATGAGATCCTGGTCCACCCGGCCATGCTGACCCACCCTGATCCGAAGCAGGTCTTCATCGTGGGGGGAGGGGAGGGGGCTACCCTCCGGGAGGTGCTGAAACATCGCTCGGTGGAACGGGCCCTGATGGTGGACATCGACGAAGAGGTCGTCCGGCAGTGCCAGGAGCACCTCCCAGAGTGGCATCAGGGAGCCTTCGACGATCCCCGCTGTGAGCTCCGGTTCCTCGATGCACGCCGATACCTGGAGGAGACGTCTGAACGCTTTGATGTCATCATCATCGATATCTCCGAGCCCATTGAGGAGGGACCGTCGTACCTTTTATTCACGAAGGAATTTTACGAAATCGTGAAGGCGCGCCTGAACCCGCAGGGGGTCATCTCCCTCCAGGCTGGCCCGATCAGCATCGCGCACTTAAGCTTCTTCTCGGCCCTCCACAAGACCCTCTGTCTGGTCTTCCCCGTCGTCCGCCCCTATTGGGCGTCCATCCCCTCCTTCGCCTTGCCCTGGGGCTTCTCCTTGGCCTCGAAGGAGGTTGATCCTCAAGGCCTCGTGCCGACCATGGTGGACAAGCTGATCGCCGAGCAGATCAAGGGGGATCTCCGCTACTACGACGGCATCACCCATGAGCTGAGCTTCCTGCTTCCGAAGCATATCAGGAAGCGGCTTGCCGAGGAAGAGCGGATCATCGAGGATAACCATCCCTTGTTCATCTGGGTCTAAGCAAGGTGGTCCCCGAGCGGCAGCATCGGACGCCCCTCTTTGACGCCCTCGTCGCCCTCGCCGAAAGCCGGAAGCTCTCCTTCCACACCCCAGGCCACAAGAGCGGGAAAGGGATCTCCACCCGTTTCCGGAAGTTCGTGGGTCCCAAGATCTTCGAGATCGACCTGACCACCCTGGACGAGGTGGACTCCCTCCAGAAGCCGGTGGGGGTGATCAAGGAGGCCCAGGAGCTGGCCGCCTTGGCCTACGGGGCGGACCGCTCCTTCTTCCTGGTGAACGGGACCACCGTCGGGAACCATGCGATGATCATGGCGACGACCCGCCCTGGGGACGAGGTCCTGGTCGCCCGAAACGCCCACAAGTCGATCCTGGCCGGGCTCATCTTAAGCGGGGCCCACCCCCGCTTCTTTCTCCCCGAGTTCGACCCCTCCTGGGGGATCCTTCTGAACGTCGTCCCTGAGGTTGTGAAGGAAGCGATTGACCAGTACCCGGGTGCAAAGGTCCTGACCCTCACTAGCCCCAACTACTACGGTATCGCCGCCGACCTTATGCGGATCGTCCCTGACGCCAAGGCAAAGAGCCTGGTGATCCTGGTGGATGAGGCCCACGGCCCCCACCTCTCTTTCCATCCCCGGCTCCCCCTGTCGGCCCTCCACTCGGGGGCGGACCTGTGTGTGCAGAGCACCCACAAGATCCTGGGCGGGATGACCCAAAGCTCCATGCTCCACGTGAAGGGGAATGCCGTGGATCCCTACAGGGTGGCCAGTGTCCTCCAGCTCCTCCAATCGACGAGCCCCTCCTACATCCTTATGGCCTCTCTGGATCTCGCCAGGATGCAGATGGCGACGGAAGGAGGGAAGCTCCTGGGGAAGGCCATCGAGCTGGCAGAGGATGCCAGGGAGCGGATCAACCGAATCGAGGGGCTTCGATGCCTGACGGAGGAAGAGGTCAAGGGGATGGGGGACTTCGGATTAGACGTCACCAAGCTCACCATCTCGGTCAAAGACCTGGACCTGACCGGCTTCCAGGCCTCGTCCTTCCTGAACGCCGAGTTCGACATCCAGGTGGAGATGGCCGACCTTCAAAACGTCCTGGTCATCGTGTCCATCGGCGACCGGCGCGATGATCTCCATCGCCTGGTCCTGGCCCTGGAGCGGCTGGCCGGTCGGCTGGCGGGGAAACCCAGGGCCTCTCTTCCTTCCCTTCTCCCATCCTTCGAGGGGAGGCTCCTCCTCTCCCCCCGGGAGGCCTACTTCGCCCCCTGTGAGCACCTCCCCTTACGGAAAGCCGAGGGGAGGGTGGCGGCCGACATCGTCACCGTCTATCCTCCGGGGATCCCCCTCCTGGTCCCGGGGGAGGAGGTCATGGCCTCCACCATCGAGTACCTGCTCCGCCTGGCGGATTATGGGGCCCGCATCGATGGGCTCCTCGACTGGGAGGAGCCCAAGATCCGCATCGTGGGGTAAATGGGGGGCACGGGAGGGGAGCCCCTCTATCGGGCTGATTTTTTGGTTGCATTTTCCGTAGTGATCTCATACACTTCGCTTTTCGGTACCAGAAACCATCTATCATCGAGCAACGTCAGGTTTCGGATCTTCCCCTTATTCTTGTAAAGGAGCAACCCGTGAAAAAGGGCATCAGGTGGCGTATCATCCTCCTTCTGGCCACGACGGCCATCGCCGTCTATTACCTCCTACCGACCATCTCAAGGATCTCGTCCCTCCCGCCCCTCCTTCCGGCCTTCCTGCCCCGGGCCGAGCGGTTGAACCTCGGCCTGGATCTTCGGGGCGGGATGCACCTCGTCCTGGAGGTCCAGACGGAAAAGGCCGTGGAAAACACCATGGAGCGGCTTACGGCGGAGCTTCGGAGGGCGGCGGAGAAGGAGCAAATCCCTGTGGGGGAGATCCAGCGGGAGGGGCAGGACCGGATCCGGGTCAGGCTGGCCGGCGCCGATGCCCAGGAGAAGTTCTCCAAGGTCCTCTCGGACTCTTCCACATTGAGATTGAAGCGGGAGGAGGTCCGCCCTGACGAGATCCTCCTCAAGCTGGACGAACGGGAAGCCAACAGGATCCAGGAGATGGCCGTCCGGCAGAGCCTGGAGACGATCCGGAACCGGGTGGACCAGTTCGGGGTGACGGAGCCCTACATCGCCCCCGAGGGGGAGAGGAGGATCGTCATCCAGCTCCCGGGGATCAAGGAGCCGGAGCGGGCCATCAACCTGGTGGGGAAAACGGCGCAGCTCGAGTTCAGGCTGCTGGACGACCAGGCCAACCTAGAGGAGGCCCTGAAGGGAAACGTCCCCGAGGGAGATGAGATCCTCTACCAGCATGTGAAGGGCGAGGAGAGGACCATCATCCGAAGGGTCCCTTATGTGGTGCAGAAGAAGGCCCTCTTGACCGGAGACCTCATCACCTCAGCCCGGGCGGCCATTAGCCCCGACACAGGGGAGTTCGAGGTAAACCTGGAACTCGATCGGGAGGGGGCCCGGATCTTCGGCGAGGTCACGGCTCAACATGTCGGGAAGCATCTGGCCATCGTCCTGGATGGGGTCGTCCAGTCGGCGCCGAGGATTAACGAGCCGATCCCCGGCGGCCGGGCCAGGATCACAGGCCGCTTCACCGAGCAGGAGGCCACGGACCTGGCCATCGTGCTCCGGGCCGGGGCCCTCCCTGCGCCGGCGAAGATCATCCAGAACCTGACCGTGGGCCCGTCCCTCGGGCAGGATTCCATCAGGAACGGGATCAGGGCCTCCATCCTGGGCGGGATCCTCGTCATCCTCATCATGGTGGTCTACTATAAGGCCTCGGGGCTCATCGCCGACGGGGCCCTCCTCCTGAACCTGATCATGATGGTCGGGGCCTTGGCGATCCTCCGGGCCACCCTGACGCTTCCGGGTATTGCCGGCATCGCCTTGACCATCGGGATGGCCGTCGATTCCAACGTCCTGATCTTCGAACGGATCCGGGAGGAGCTCCGGCTCGGCAAGACGGTCCGTTCCGGCATCGATGCCGGCTATCAACGGGCCTGGGTGACCATCGTGGATTCTCACGTCACCACCCTGATCACCGCCCTGGCCCTTTTCCTCTTCGGCACCGGGCCCATCCGGGGCTTCGCCGTCACCCTCTCGATCGGGGTCATCCTGAACCTCTACACGGCCACCGTCGGGACCAAGGTGGTCTTCAATTGGCTCACGAGCCGCTGGCAGCTCAAACAACTAAGCATCTAACAATAGGGTATAGGGTTAGGGTATAAGGTATATGGAACTCATCAAGAAGACGAGCATCGACTTTATCGGCAAGCGGCGGATCGCCTACCTGATCTCCACCGCCTTGGTCCTCCTAGGCCTGCTTGCCTTCCTCTGGATCGCCCTCGGGGCGGCAAACCTCGGGATCGAGTTCGTCGGCGGGACGTCAGTCCAGCTCAAGTTCGAACAGCCCCTCCCCTTGAGCGCCGTCCGGGAGGCCTTGGGTCGTGGCGGTCTCAAGGAGGCCCAGCCCCAACTGTTCGCCGGAGGGGATCAGCTCCTCATCAGGGTTAAGGGGTCCGAGGTGGGCCCCGGCGGGACGGCGGATCGGATCCAGGCCGTCCTGCGGGGGGCATTTCCCGATAACCCATTCACCGTGGAGGGCTCCGAGGAGGTGGGGCCGGCCATCGGCAAGGATCTCCGTCAGGCCGCCCTCATCGCTATCGCCGTCTCCCTCATCGGGATCATCGTCTACATCGCCTGGCGTTTCGACTTCAAGTTCGGGGTCGCGGCCACCATCGCCACCTTCCACGACGTCCTGGCCGTTCTGGGGATCGTCACCTTCCTGGGCAAGGAGATCAACCTCCTCATCGTGACCGCCCTCCTGACCATCGCCGGGTACTCCTTGACGGACACGGTGGTGGTCTACGACCGGATCCGGGAGA
>JACQHM010000055.1 GCA_016199025.1 Candidatus Methylomirabilota bacterium
CACGAAGGGAGCATGAGCGAAGCGGACCTGGTCACCCAGGTTAAGGCCCTCATGAAGGGCAGCCCCCCTAAGAGGAGCCCGCAGCGCTGAGGTCTGCGGATGGGATCAAGTTGGTCGATATGTCTCTTGGTCTTCATTCTCCCAGCAGGTGCCGGAGTGTGCCTTCCAGCTCCGGGTGGCGAAACCTATACCCCGTGGCCAAGAGCCGGGTGGGCTCAACGCGGGTACTGGCCAGGAGCATCTCATCAGCCATCTCTCCAAAGGCGAGACGAGCGGCGAAGGCGGGTATGGGAAATGGGGTGGGACGCCCAAGCACCCGCCCCAAGGTCTTGGTGAATTCTCGATTCGTCACCGGATGGGGCGCCACTGCGTTGACCGGTCCCTGGAGGGTGTCAGTGGTGAAGACGTGGTGGATGGCCCCAAGGGCGTCGTCCAACGCGATCCAGCTCCAGTATTGCCGTCCGCTCCCCAGGATACCCCCAGCACCGATCCGGAATGGAAAGAGCATCTTCGCCAGTGCCCCACCTTTCGGACTGAGCACCATCCCAAACCGGAGGTGCACGACGCGAATCCCCCTTTGAACGGCCGGTTCTGCCGCCGCCTCCCATTCGCGGCAGACCTCGGCCAGAAAGCCTGAACCTGGCGCACTCTCCTCCTGGAGGGGCTCCTCGCCGCGATCGCCATAGTAGCCGATGGCCGACGCACATATCAAAACTTTGGGCGGCTGCGCCAGTTGGGCAAGGGATTCACAGAGAAGTCGGGTCCCCTTGACCCGGCTGTCACGGATCCTGGCCTTTCGCTCGACTGTCCATCTTCCGGCAGCCAAGCTCTCCCCGGCGAGATGCACCACCGCATCCAGACCCTCGAGACGGGCCGTCTCCAGAGTGCCTGCCACAGGGTCCCAACGGACTGCTACCTCCCCGGGGCTCGGCTGTGACCGCACGAGACGGGTCACACGGTGACCCCTATTCGTGAGAAAGGGAACAAGCGCCAACCCGATAAATCCTGATGATCCTGTCATGAGAATGGTCATCGCTACACCTCCATTTTTTTCCTCCAACGTTCAAGTCAGCGGTCAGCGTGCCCATCCTTTGTCTTAAGCAAGGGCGGCCCGGATCTGCTGGGGAAAACGTAGCCCAGGCAGGGCAGGAGTGTCAAGGGTGTTAAGGTGGGATCCTGCTCCAAAGAATTGGGCGTCATGGGACTCTTAGTCCCTTCGTGGGATGATAATGTCCCACCTGATTCCGGCCTTCTTTTCAGGGAATTACCCTGTTCCGGCCCTCGTGGATGGGACAGAAATGTCCCATCCCAGGCCTCTTCCATCTCCCTTGCAGCCTTTCAGCCCAGCCGATGGTGAATTCTTTTCTGTTTTCTCCTTCGAAACTGAGGATGGGCTCAACTTCGAGAGGTTGCCTGGCATCCCCATTGCATGCTACTTTTCCTGAAGGATTGTGAAAGATTGCTCAAGATGAGGGAATCTGGCAATGACCGTTCTTCTGTCCATCCTGAAAAAAAGAGGATGGGCGGTGGCCGCCCTCTCCACGGACCGGGCGACACTCCAAAGAGACTAAAGATCGTGAGAGAGGACGGAAGGCGGCCTGAGAGGAGTGGGCAGTGATGCGCGTCGCTGAGTGGATGAAGAAGGATCCGATCACCATCGGCCCGGAGACGGGGGTCTGGGAGGCGGCGCGCCTCCTGCGGCAGTACCGGATCCGGCACCTCCCGGTGGTAAAAAAGGGGACGCTAGTCGGGATCGTGACTGACCGGGATATCAAGCGGATTCTGCCATCCCCGGCCACCAGCCTTTCCGTGTACGAGGTGTCGTATCTCCTGGATCGGTTAGAGGTCAAGGAGGTCATGACCAAGGAGGTGATGACCGTCGGGCCTGAGGTCCCCATTGAGGAGGCGGCGAAACTCATGCATGACCGGAAGATCGGATGTCTGCCGGTTCTGGAGGGGGACGCCTTAGTAGGGATCATCACCGAGACAGACCTCTTGGCAGCCCTGGTGGAGGTGATGGGGGTGCGGGAGCCCAGCTCCCGGCTGGAGGTGGAACTGCCGGAGACCCTGGAGGCCTTGGGCGAGGTGGTGGGGATTCTGCAGCACCAGCAGGTGGCGGTCTCGAACCTTGTGGCCATCCCCCACGAGGGGAAGAAGGTTCTGGTTCTCCGGCTGAAGACCATTGATCCTTCGTCTACTATCAAGGCCCTTCAGCAAGCAGGCTATCGAGTTTCCCCTCCTCTCAGGTGAAGTAGCTCCCGCCGGTTCCTCTCAGATTGGGAAGGGCTATCGCTTGTCGAAAGGAGGGAGGAGCGATGACGACGGATCCGGTGTGCGGCATGGAGGTAGACGAGACGAAGGCAACTGCGACTTCCGTCTACCACGGCAAGACCTTCTATTTCTGCTCTACAGGATGTCAGCAAACGTTCGAGAAAGCTCCGGACAAGTACGCCAAGTAACCAGGATGGCCAGGGTGGGCAACCTTCCCTAGGTTTAGGGCAGTCAGGCTAGACCTCTTCTACCCATTGGCTTTCCAATGTGAGAAAGTGTTGAGAGGTGATCATCTCGCCTTAGAAGACATGGGATAACCCTTAGAGGGAGGAAGATGAGGACATTTAGACCGTTCTACGTGGGGATCTTTTTGCTCGTTCTCATTTTCGGTTCCATAGGATCCATAGCGAAAGCGGTCGAACACCCCGAGGGGCAGGTGGTTGAGCAGCCTGTGTTCGAAGACCCGGGCATTTTGGTGGTCGATCTCTTTTTCTCCCCAGGATCGTCGCTCGGTCGCCATACCCATTTCGACCCTGCTGTCGTCCATGTGCTGAGCGGGTCGCTCACCGTCGTCATTGCCGACGGCGATCGGCGGACCCTCACCTCTGGTGATGCTTTGATCATTCCGGCCAGGAGAGTGCATACCTCGTCTAACGACGGGGTAATGCCTTCCAAGGTTCGGCTGATCATCTTGAAGACGCCACTGATGGGGCAACCCCGAGGCATATAGCCAGCAGTGCGAGCTGGTATCCTTCACGGGTGCCTTGTGAAACTGATCCTGATCATCTACGACTTTGTCTACGATGAGGCGATCCGGGAGCTCTTGGCCAGGATCGAGGTCCCCGGATTCACCGAGATCCCTTTAGCCTTCGGGACGGGCGAGTCGGGGAAGCGGCATGGCTCACATGTCTGGCCTGGGCACAACCGGATGATCTTTACAATCCTTCCGACGGACCAGGCCGAGCGTTTCCTCCAGGCCTTAAAGGCGTTCAAGGCCTCCTTGGCCGAACGCCGCCAGAGGCCTGGGGGGATCAAGGCCTTCGTCCTCCGGGTTGAGGGGGAGGTGTAGCCCCACCGATCCATTGTAAACCGCGCCGGGCTCCTTCGAAATGAGTAAGAGAGGCCAGCTCGGTGGGACATTTCCCCCCTGGATGTGCAGGGATGTCCCACCTGACAAACTCTGATTTTTCAGTGCCTTATCCGCTATATGGCTCGAACGATGGGACATTCCTGTCCCATTTCTGAACGCCCATCCTTTCTCTTTTCACTCCTCATCCATGGGAATCTGAAGAGTTAGCGGCTAGAAGCCCGTTGGTAGCGTCCTGCTCGATTTGGTCCCTTCTTTGCTCCTCCACTCCTAGTGGAGGTGTGGAGAAACCTTCCTGGACCATCGGATCAGCGGCGTGCCGGTCACTGATGCCACAGGGAATGCGGTGTCGGCGATAACCCCATTGAGATCGAACAAGACTGCGGCCTTCTGTCTCTCCTGCCAGGAAATGCAGGAAAAGGTATGATGGAAACGTTCAGTCGTCAGTCATCACCCGTCAGCAGGGCAAGGAAAAACGACAGGTTACTGTGCGGTGCTCAGGGCAGGTCTCGAACAGATGATCATCGGTGGGGAGATCATCTCCTCTAGGCCCAGGAGCAACTCAGCGATCGACCGTCGGCGACCGTTATCGTTCAGCCCTGCAACCGGCGGGGCCGGATAGACACTCAACATGTCAATGGAGCTTTAAAGGAGGAAGACGATGGCTATCCACGAGATCCTTTTCCCCACCGATTTCTCAGAAGCCGCCCACTATGCCGGCCGTTATGCCGCGGCACTCGCGCGAAAGCTCGGCGCTTCCCTCCACATTCTTCACGTGCCCTTGATCCCTCTCCCCCCGACCTCTATCGAGCTGACCGGCCTGGCCCTTGCCGAGCTGTACGAGGCCGGGCGGCTGAAGGCGGAGGCCCGGTTACAGGGGCTCTGCCAAGAGGAGGAGTTTCGAGGGCTCAGTGTGAGGACGACGGTAAGGGCGGGCCTTGTTGAGGATGAGATCCTGAACGCCGCGGAGGGAAGTGACCTTATCATCATGGGGACCCATGGCCGGATCGGACTGGCCCGGACCCTGCTGGGGAGCGTGACAGAAAAGGTGGCCCGAACAGCCCCATGCCCGGTCTTGGCCGTGAAGCATCCGGAGGTCAATGTTGAGCTGCCGTGGGGCAGGGTCTTAGCGGGAAGGAGAAAGGCAAAAGAAGGGCTAGAGCTTCAGAAGGTCCTCGTCCCTCTGGACGGCTCAACCCTCGCAGAGGGCATCCTCCCTCAGGTGAAAGAGCTGGCCCGGCCTTTAGGTGCCCAGATCGTCCTCGTGTGGGTGGTCGTTCCGCCCCCCTCTCCCGGGGGAGGCCCTGCCGATCATGAGAGACGGGCGGTGGACGAGGCCGGCGCGTATCTTCAGGCAAAGCGGCGGGAGCTTCAGGCAGAAGGCTTCAAGGTGGAAGAGGTAGTCCGGGAGGGGGACGCCGCTGAGAAGATCATTGAGTATGCGGAAGAGAGCGATGCGGGTCTTATCGCCATGGCCACCCACGGCCGGAGCGGCTTAGGCCGCTGGCTCTTGGGAAGCGTTGCCGAAAAAGTTCTTCGGGGATCGGATGTTCCTGTCTTGCTCTACCGTGCCTGGACTCCTTCGAAGTGAGAGGGGAAGTCCGGGTGGAGCTTGAGAACGAACGGAGGAGTGAAAGATGAACAGGATCCTCGTCCCGTTGAAGGAGAAGGCCCAGGCTCAGGAGCTGATCCCCCCTGCGCAAGAAGACGCTTGTCGAGAGGGAACTTCGATGCGTACCGACATCGCTGGCACGGTTGCCATCACCGGTGCTGACGGTCAAGTTGGACGAGCGCTGCTTCAACGCTTAAAAGATGTCGGGGCCCAGACGATCGCCCTCACGTGCAAGACCACTGACATTCCTGCAAACCATCTTGTCTCCGGCCCCCTGAACTCGTCTGTTGCTGCGGCGGCGATCAAGGAGGCAGACTCTGTGGTTCATCTGGCAGGTGCATTGCGCCCGATCGGGAAGAACTCGTACCAAGCCGCTAATGTGGAAACGGCTGAAGCGGTGGCGAGCGCCCTCAAGGATGGGAAAGCCAAACGTGTCTTGTTTCTAAGCTACGTAGGCGCGAGGGAGGGCTCGAAGAATCTGTATTTACGCACGAAGGCCATGGCGGAGCGGATTCTAGCGGCAAGCGGAAAGGAAGTCGTTGTGTTCCGCTGTGCTCACATCATCGGCTCGCCGGAGGCACCCGGCCCGACGGCTCTCGCGATGCTGGCGAAGCCGGGCAAAGGGGTCAGCGTGCTGGGGGATGGGCGGCAGATCGTGGCACCGATCTATCTTGGTGATGTGGTATCGGCTTTGCAGACGGCAATGAAGGGCGGCTCCCCGGGAATCTACGATCTTACGGGGCCTGCACAGATGTCTATGGACGAGTTGGTGCGGCTGCTGAACCGGAACCCAAGGGTTCCGATCACGCACCTTCCCGAATGGGTGGCGCGGTTGCTCGGTGTGTTCCTCCCGGCGCTCCCAGGCCCGATGGTTGACGTGTTATTACGTGACAGCGTGGGAGACCCTTCGCGTGCGGTAGCCATGTTTGGCCTGAAGCTCACGCCCCGGCAGACGATCTGGAAGTGAATTCCCCTTCCGCGTCGCCAGGAATGCCTATGGCTTCGATGAAGGCTCCGGGACCAGAAAGAAAGGCGAAGTTGAAGAACCGGGAGAAGGGGAAGAGGGTGATGGAGGCGGTGGTCAACACAACCAGCGCCGGTCCAGTCGTCCGGGTGGCGGGGTTCTGGAAACGCTACCGCAAGCATGAGGCTGTGTGCGGGGTGGACCTGGAGATCAGACCCGGCGAGATCTACGGCCTCATCGGTCCGGACGGGTCGGGCAAGAGCAGCCTGATGAAGGCCATAGCCGGGGTGCTCACCTTTGACGCGGGCGAGGTGGAGGTGTTCGGGGTCAAGCTCGACTCCGAAGGGGCCGCCGAGCAGATCAAGGACCGCCTTGGCTTCATGCCTCAGGGACTGGGGCTCAACCTCTATCCTGAACTGTCGGTGGAGGAGAACATTGACTTTTTCGCCCACCTGCGCCTGGTGTCTGAAAAAGATTTGGCCGAGCGCAAACAACGCCTCCTCGCCATGACCCGGCTGGAGCGGTTTCGCGACCGGCCCATGAAGCACCTCTCGGGCGGTATGAAGCAGAAATTGGCTCTGGTTTGCACCCTGATCCATGAACCTAAGCTGGTGATCCTCGATGAGCCTACCACCGGTGTGGACCCGGTGTCGCGACGGGATTTCTGGGCCATCCTCGCTGAGCTGTCACGCCAGCGAGGCCTCACCGCCCTGGTCTCCACCGCCTATCTGGATGAGGCCACCCGCTTTCATCGGATGTCTCTCTTGTTCGGTGGTCGTGTCCTGGCCCAGGGGGCGCCGGACGAGATCCTGGTGTTGATTTCGGGCAGTCTGGTGGCCTTGCAGGCAAAGTCCCAGGTGGAAGCGCTCGCCCGGCTCAAAGCGCATTTCCCCCAGGCGGAGGCGCTCGGTCCCTGGCTTCGCGTCTTCGTGGAGAAGGCTGACTCTGACGCCGCGGCCCGTCAGGTCGAAACCGCCCTCGCCGGGATCCAGGTCCATGACCTTTATACCACAGAACCGGAGCTGGAGGATGTCTTCGTGGCCCTCTTGCGTCAACGGAGGCTCGTTGAGGAAGACCGTACCGCCACTGCGCCTTCTATGGCTCTTACAGGTCCACCGGCCGAGGACAGCATCGCCATTGAAGCCCTGGAACTCGTGCGTGATTTCGACGGCTTCCGTGCGGTAGACAAGGTGAGCTTCCGCATCCGCCAGGGGGAGATTTTTGGCCTCCTGGGCGCCAACGGTGCCGGTAAGACCACGGTCATCAAGATGCTGACCGGCCTCCTCCCGCCCACGGCAGGCGCGGGCCGCGTCGCCGGCGTGGACATGCGCCGTGCGGGCCAGGACATTAAAGAGCGGATCGGCTATATGTCTCAGGTCTTCTCCCTCTATCGGGACCTGACCGTGATCGAGAACATCCATCTTTACGCAGGCATCTACGGCTTGAGCCGGTCTGCAACCCGCCAGCGCACTGAGTGGATCATCGGCATGGCGGGGTTGGCGGGTCATGAGGCGAACCAAGCCGGCCGCCTGCCCATGGGGGTCCGCCAGCGCCTGGCCCTGGGCTGCGCTCTGGTGCATCGTCCACAGGTGTTGTTTCTGGACGAGCCCACCTCGGGCGTCGATCCGGTCGGGCGCCGCCGCTTCTGGGATATTTTATTCCGCCTGTCCCACGAAGAGGGTGTGGCTATCCTGGTTACCACCCACTCCATGAGCGAGGCGGAGCACTGCGGCCATCTGGCGCTGATGTTTGCCGGGAGATTGGTGGCGGATGCTTCACCGGAGGAGATGAAGCGCCAGGTGGAGGCGGAAGCCGGTCGGCTGCTGGAGCTGGGCACTGACCAGCCGATGTTGGCCATGGAGCAACTGGTCAGAAACGGTTTCTCCGATGTGGCGCTCTTCGGTAACCGCATTCACCTCCTTTCCCGGCAGTACGAAAAGGAGAGCCAGCGTCTATCCGAGGTCTTGTCCGCCGCCGGCATCGGCTTGCGATCCCTGACCCCTCGCCCCCTCTCCATGGAGGACGTCTTCGTGTACCGGGTGATGGCGCTCGAGCGGGCCGAGGGGTAGCCATGTCCACCATCGAGTTCCTGGGGGGCGTAGGGACCGTCACCGGGTCGAAGTTCCTGGTGGAAGCCAGAGGCCGGCGGCTCCTGGTGGACTGTGGGCTCTACCAGGGGCTCAAGGAGCTGAGGCTTCGCAACTGGGAACGGCTCCCCGTGGATCCAGCCACCATCGACTGGGTGGTGCTGACCCATGGGCACATTGACCACTCAGGGTATCTGCCGCGGCTCTTCAAGGACGGGTTCCACGGACGGGTCTACGCGACCCGGGCGACGGCCGACCTCGTGAAGATTCTGCTTCCAGACTCGGGTCATCTCCAGGAGGAGGAGGCCGGGTACCACAACAAGCGAGGGACCTCCAAGCACAAGCCGGCCCTTCCGCTGTACACGGCTGCGGAGGGGCTCAAGGCCGCCACACGGGTGGCGGGGGTCGGCTACCAAGAACCGGTGGAGCTTGCATCCGGAATCCGGGTGTGGTTCCAGCGGGCGGGGCATATCCTGGGGTCGGCCATCGTCACGGTCGAGATCGGGGACGCGAACAGGCGCCAGCGCCTCGTCTTCTCTGGAGATCTCGGGCGGCAGGGTGCTCCGATCCTCCCGGACCCGATGCCGATTCAGGAGGCCGACTATGTCATCGTCGAATCGACCTACGGCGACCGGCGTCACGATCCTGAGCCGATCCCTGCCCAGCTTGAGCGGGTCATCACGGAGGCGGTTGAGCGAGGCGGGGCGATCATCATCCCGGCCTTCGCCATCGGCCGCACCCAGGAGCTGATGTACCATCTCAACGCGTTGGAGAGGGTGGGGCGTGTCCCGCGCCTGCCCACCTACGTGGACAGCCCCATGGCCATTGAGGCGACGGAGATCTACTGTGCGCACCCGGAGGACTTCGACGGGGACATGAGGGCCATGGTCATGAACCGGAACTGCCCGCTCCACTGTGGGGACTTCCGGCTGGTGCGGACGTCCGAGGAGTCGAAAGCCATCAACGCGATTCGCGGCCCGATCCTCATCATCGCGGCCAGTGGCATGGCCACAGGGGGGCGCGTGCTCCACCACCTGAGACTTCGTCTCCCTGATCCCCGGACTACCGTGCTCCTGGTCGGCTATCAGGCTGAAGGGACGCGAGGCCGGTTGCTTCAGGACGGGGCGAAGTCTCTCAAGATTTACGGCGAGGGGGTCCCGGTGCGTGCCCACGTGGAGACGGTTCATGGGCTCTCGGCCCACGCCGATGCCGAGGGGCTCGTGTGTTGGTTGCGAACGGCGCCCCATCCGCCGAAGCGGGTGTTCGTCGTGCATGGCGATGCTGGGCCGGCGGGGGCACTCGCGGCGAGGGTCATGGGCGAGCTTGGCTGGGAGGCAACAATCCCCGGCTACCGCGATCGCCTCGTGATTGACTCAGAGAAGGATGACACGTGAAGCCAAAGGATCTGGAAACCACCCATAGCAGATGGCATCTCCAAAGGGGGAAACACTGTTGGCTCATGGATTTGACCTCGCCACTATCGCCGGGCTTTCTGAGCGGGAAGCGGCTGAACGGCTGAAGAAAGTAGGATATAACGAACTCCCCTCGACGAGGCGGCGAAGTATCTTTGCCATCGCCTTTGAAGTCGTGCGCGAGCCGATGTTCCTACTGCTCGTCGCCTGTGGAACGATCTATCTCCTCTTGGGCGATGTGCAAGAGGCGCTGATGTTGCTGGGGTTCGTCTTCGTTGTCATGGGGATCACCTTTTCTCAGGAGCGTAAAACAGAGCGCGCCCTGGAGGCGCTGCGGGACCTCTCCAGCCCACGGGCCCTGGTCATCCGAGACGGTGAGCAAAAACGCATTGCCGGCCGTGAAGTCGTCCCGGGTGATATCCTGGTCCTGGCTGAGGGTGACCGCGTCCCAGCCGACGCGGTGCTCCTGTGGGGCGTCAACCTCTCGGCCGACGAGTCCCTGTTGACGGGCGAATCAGCACCGGTACGCAAGGTCCCTTGGGACGGGGTTATGGAGATGGGCCGTCCCGGTGGCGACGACCTGCCCTTCGTTTACACCAGCACGTTGATCGTCCAAGGCCAGGGGATCGCCCGAGTGCACGCCACCGGCATCCACACCGAAATGGGCAAGATCGGCAAGGCCTTACAAACGGTGGAGTCTGAAGAGACTTTGTTGCAAAGGGAAACCAGCCGGCTGGTTCGCAATCTCGCCATCGTGGGGGTCTTCCTTTCCGCCCTGGTGGTGATCGTCTACGGGCTCACAAGAGGCCATTGGCTCAACGGGTTTTTGGCCGGTATCGCTCTGGCCATGGCCATGTTGCCCGAGGAATTTCCTGTGGTGCTGACCATCTTCCTTGCCCTGGGTGCCTGGCGCATTTCCCAAAAACGGGTCCTGACCCGCCGTATGCCGGCCGTCGAGACCCTGGGTTCAGCCACGGTGCTGTGCGTGGATAAGACAGGCACGCTGACGTTGAACCGCATGTCAGTCAGCAAGATTTTTGCCAGTGGGGAGTTTTATGACGTGAACCATCATGTCCATGAGCCGCTTCCGGAAACCTTCCACGAGATCGTGGAGTTCAGTATTCTGGCCAGCCAGCGAGATCCCTTCGATCCCATGGAAAAGGCTTTCAAGCAACTTGGCGATCATTACCTCGCCCATACCGAACACCTCCACGACGACTGGACATTGGTGCATGAATATCCCCTCTCGCAAAATTTGCTGGCCATGTCGCACGTTTGGAAATCACCTGACGGCCAGGATTACGTCATCGCCGCTAAAGGGGCGCCCGAGGCCATCGCTGATCTCTGCCATTTGGACGAGACAGACATGCAGGACCTCTCCAGGCACGTCAGCACCATGGCCAGCGAGGGACTGCGGGTTCTTGGGGTGGCAAAGGCCTCTTTCAAGCAGGCGGCATTACCCAGTGAGCAGCACGACTTCGACCTCAAGTTCCTTGGACTCGTTGGGCTGGCCGACCCGGTGCGTCCCACGGTTCCCGCTGCGCTCAGGGAATGTCACACCGCAGGGGTACGGGTGGTGATGATTACCGGCGACTATCCCGGCACTGCCCAGAGCATTGCTCGACAAATCGGCCTGACGCCGATGGACGAATGTATCACCGGTCCCGAGCTGGACAGGATGGACGACTCAGAACTCCAACGGCGTATCAAGACCGTCAACATCTTTGCGCGGGTTGTGCCTGAACAGAAACTGCGCCTCGTGAACGCCCTGAAGGCCAACGGCGAAATCGTGGCCATGACTGGGGATGGCGTGAACGACGCGCCAGCCTTAAAATCCGCGCACATCGGCATCGCCATGGGAGGACGCGGCACCGACGTGGCCCGCGAGGCCTCAGCCTTGGTGCTGCTTGACGACGATTTCTCGTCCATCGTGCAGGCCGTCAAACTGGGCCGTAGGATCTTCGACAATCTCAAAAAGGCGATGGCCTATATCTTGGCCATCCACGTCCCGATTGCCGGCCTGTCGCTGATCCCGGTGCTGTTCAAGTGGCCGCTCATCCTGTTACCCGTTCACATTGTGTTCCTGGAATTGATCATTGACCCGGCCTGTTCGATTGTTTTCGAAGCAGAACCGGAGGAAGCCAACGTGATGAACCGTCCGCCCCGCAACCCGAAAGAGCCGTTATTTGGCAGGCAGACCGTGGGCCTGAGTCTCCTGCAAGGCCTGAGTGTCTTACTCATCGTCCTGGCCGTCTTTAGCGTGGCCTTGTCTCGGGGGCAACGTGAACTGGACGCCCGCGCCCTGACCTTTACGACCCTCGTCATCGCCAACCTCGGTCTGATCTTCACCAACCGCTCCTGGTCCCGGACAATCCTGGCCACCTTGCGCTCGCCAAACGCTGCGCTGGGGTGGGTGTCAGGGGGCGCGGTGGTCTTTCTGGGGCTGGTGCTTTACGTTCCTTTCCTGCGCGACCTGTTCCGTCTTTCCAGGCTGCGTCTCATTGACCTGGCAATTTCCCTGGTTGCTGGACTGGTCAGCATCATGTGGTTCGAGGGGTTCAAGGTCCTTAATGGACGGCAAAGGCAATCCTCTGCTCAAGAATCAGCATGTCCTTCTTAGTTTCGTCCCGCTGGATGACCAGCAGGGTCTCCCCCCCTCCAGATGGGACAGCCCTGTCTTGTCGGGGCGTCGGTGCCCCACTAATGTTCCCTTGTGTTCTCTAGTGATTTCGTCCGCGATCCCCCAAACTGGGGCAGAGAGGTCCCACTCTGGTCGTTCCTTCCGAGGAGGAAGCTTCCTCCACAGCACCCAAGCTCATCTAACTCTTTGAAAAATCGTGGGTTCTACGCTTCGTCGGGCCCAGACCTCCTTGGCATGAGGCTTGCTCTTGTGAAACGTCGAACAAATATGGCTTGTCTGTCCAGGTCTCTTGAGGGAGGAGCATTCGATGAACACCCCCACCATCCCAAGCCCTGAATCCGCCCACGATATCCTGCGCGACAGGCGGAAGCCGCTCGACGTCTTCTTCGTGCCGAAGACCGTGGCTGTGATCGGGGCCACCGAAACTGCCGGCAGTGTCGGGCGCACCATTCTGTGGAACTTGATCAGCAATCCTTTTGGCGGGACCGTTTTCCCCGTGAATCCGAAGCGCTCCAGCGTCCTCGGCATCAAAGCCTATCCGAATATCGGGGCCGTGCCCCAGCCGGTCGATCTAGCCGTGGTCGTCACACCCGCGGCGACCGTGCCGGGCGTCGTGGGCGAGTGTGTCGATGCCGGCGTGAAAGGGGCCATTGTCATCTCCGCAGGCTTCAAGGAATCCGGCCCGGCGGGCGCGGAGTTGGAGCGGCAAGTCCTCGCCCAGGCGCGCCGCGGAACGATGCGACTCATTGGCCCTAACTGCCTCGGCGTGATGAGCCCGGTCACCGGGTTGAACGCCACCTTCGCCAGCGCCATGGCCCGACCGGGCAATGTCGGCTTCATCAGCCAGAGCGGCGCCCTCTGCACCGCCGTCCTCGATTGGAGCTTCAGGGAGAACGTGGGGTTCAGTGCCTTCATCTCCATCGGCTCGATGCTGGACGTTGGCTGGGGCGATCTCATCTATTACCTGGGCGACGATTCGCACACGAAGAGCATCGTCATCTACATGGAATCCATCGGCGATGCACGGTCGTTCCTCTCCGCCGCTCGGGAGGTGGTGCTTACCAAACCGATCATCGTGATCAAGGCCGGCCGGACTGAGGCGGCGGCCAAGGCAGCGGCTTCGCACACCGGGGCCTTGACCGGCAGCGACGAGATCCTTGACGCCGCCTTCCGCCGGAGCGGTGTCTTGCGGGTCAACAGCATCGCCGACCTTTTCTATATGGCCGAGGTGCTGGCCAAGCAGCCGCGGCCCAAAGGGCCACGGCTGACGATTCTCACCAACGCTGGCGGCCCCGGGGTGCTGGCCACCGACGCGCTCATCACCAACGGGGGTGAGCTGGCGGAATTGTCCAAGGAGACATTTGAATCGTTGAACCAGCTCTTACCGGCCCACTGGAGTCATAACAACCCCATCGATATCTTGGGGGACGCCGGTCCTGAGCGGTACGCGAAGGCCCTCGAGATCGCCGCGAAGGATCCGAACAGTGATGGCCTGTTGGTGATCCTGACGCCTCAGGCGATGACCGATCCG
>JACQHM010000064.1 GCA_016199025.1 Candidatus Methylomirabilota bacterium
AGGCTTGCTCATACCACACTTATCCCTCACTCGATCGGTGCCCGCTAGCCCCCTGGCGCGATGCCTCGCCGGGGAATATCAAGCGCCTGCCGTGATGGCTAACTATTAAGTGTACTGCCCGCAAGCCGTGCAGTCTATCTCGGAAAACTCTCCCATCCGTTGCATGCAAAATCGACAGGAATATCCATCGCTTACAAGGACTTTGTCAAGCCTGCTCTCCTCGACAAACACTGCGGATCGCGCAGTATATCCTCATATCAGTCCGCAGCCTATCCTGACAATGTCACATTTCATGGTAAGTCCTTGAAACTACTGGTTTTGTCCAAAAATGACCAATTTCGGAAAGTCAACAATATCAAGGAGTTACGGCTAATGTGACATTGTCAAGCTATTCAGGCCAACAAATCACCACCTGTTACCCTAAGAGTTGCTCCAAGAGCTTCGGCACCTTGGCTAGGGCTTCGTCCAACTTTTCAGGCTCTTTCCCACCCGCCTCGGCGAGATCAGCCTTCCCCCCACCTCCTCCACCGGTCAGCTTGGCCACTTCTCGGACGAGGGTTCCCGCATGGACCTTGGGGGTCAGGTCAGGGGTAACGGCTGCAACCCAGGCAACTTTCCCGTTCACGGCGGATCCCAGGACAATCACGCCACTCTTCAAGTGAGCGCGAAGTCGGTCGGCCAGGTCCCGAAGCCCTTTATGGTCAAAGAGGTCCACCCTCCCGACGGCTACCCTGATCCCCCTGACCGTCCTGGTCTTTTGGAGAAGCTCATCGGTGATCTTAGACGCCAGGAGGCTTTTGAGCCGCTCGGCCTCCCGCTCCCGCTCCTTTACCAGGGCGAGGAGCCGCTCCAGTTTCTCCGGGATCTCATCTGTCCTTCCCTTCAGGAGGGCCTCCACCCGGCGCCTGGTCTGTTCTTGACGCCTGAGGAATTCATAAAGGCCGGGACCGGTCAGGGCCTCGACCCGGCGGATGCCCGCAGCGATCCCCCCTTCATCCACCAGCTTGAAGAGTCCGATCTCCCCCGTGACCCTGACGTGTGTGCCCCCGCAAAGCTCACGGCTAAAGTCCGTGATCTCGACCACGCGGATCCGGTCCCCGTATTTGTCGCCAAAGAAGGCCAGGGCCCCCATGGCTAGCCCCTCCTCCAAGGTCGTCTCCTTCGTCTGGACGGGGAGATCCTCGGAGATCTTCTCGTTCACCAGCTCCTCGACCCACTCCAACTCTCGTTCCCGTACGGGGCCAAAGTGGGTGAAATCGAAACGGAGCCGATCCGGGGCCACGAGGGAACCGGCCTGCTTCACATGATCCCCTAAGACCTGACGAAGAGAGGCATGGAGGAGGTGGGTGGCTGTATGGTTCCAAGCTATGAGCCTCCGTCGCTCCCGCGCAACCCAGGCAGTCAGGACCTGCCCTTGGGTCAGGCCCCCCTTTTTGACAAGGCCATGATGGACGATCACGAGGGGAAGTGGGGATGTCACATTGAAGACCTCGACAAACACATCATCCCCTACCAGGGTTCCTGTATCCCCAACCTGTCCTCCTGCCTCGGCATAGAAGGGGGTTCGATCCAGGACAATTTCCACCTGCTCCCCGGGCCCCACGAAGGCCATAGAGACCCCATCCTTCACCAAGGCGATGACCTTCGCTTCGACCTCCAAATGGTGATAGCCTAAAAATTCGACTTTCTGTCGCTGGGAGAGGTCCCTGTAGAGGGCCGGTGCAGCTTGGGTCCCCAAGGTCTTCCAGTGGGTCCGCGCCCGCTCCCGCTGGGCCGCCAGCTCCAGGGAAAACCCAGCCTCGTCCACTTCGATCCCCTGTTCGCTTGCGATCTCCTGCTGAAGGTCTAGGGGGAGGCCATAGGTATCGTAAAACCGGAACGCCTCCCCGCCTGAGAGAACCACACCTACCCCTTCCTCCGCGTGATCGACGTCAAACACATTAATCGAGAGGGCTGTGCTTGCCTTTTCCTTGACGGACGCTAAGTGGTCGAGGAACCTCGGAAGGGCAACAGTCAACATCTGCTCAAACCGTTCCTCCTCGTGGAGAGTGACCTTCGCGATCCGGTCTCGCGTCTCCTCCAGCTCTGGGTAAGCCCCCTTCATGAGGGCGACCGCCTGTTCCGTGACCCTGCCGAGGAAGGGGCCCTCCAAACCAAGGAGACGTCCGTACCGAAGGGCCCGCCGTAAGATCCTTCTCAGGACATAGCCGCGCCCTTCGTTGGAAGGCAGGACCCCATCGCTGACGACGAAGGTCACAGCCCTGGCATGGTCGGCAATGACCCTCATGGCCATATCAGTCTTCTCATCCTGCCCGTACTGCTTCCCCGAAAGCTCCTCAACCGTGGCGATCAAGGGCCGTAAAAGGTCGGTGTCGAAGTTCGAGGGGATACCCTGGAGCACGGCACATACCCGTTCCAACCCTGCCCCGGTATCGATGCTTGGCTTTGGGAGGGGGGTCAGCGTCCCATCCTCCCCCCGTTGGAACTGCATGAAGACCAGGTTCCAGAGCTCCAGGAACCGATCGCAGCCACAGCTGATGTCGCAGGTGGGCCTTCCGCATCCGACGCTGCTCCCTTGGTCGATGACGATCTCCGAACAGGGGCCACAGGGCCCGGTTTCCCCCATCGCCCAGAAGTTATCCTTCTCCCCCAATCGAACGATCCTCTCCTCGGGGACGCCGGCGATCCTGGTCCAGAGTTGGAAGCTCTCGTCGTCGTCTTGATAGATAGTGATCCAGAGCTTCTCAGGTGGAAGTTTAAGCTCCTCCGTTAGGAACTCCCAGGCGTATTCGATGGCACCGGCCTTGAAGTAGTCGCCGAAGGAGAAGTTTCCGAGCATCTCGAAGAAGGTGTGGTGTCGGGCCGTCCGCCCGACGTTCTCCAAGTCGTTATGCTTTCCCCCCGCCCTCACACACTTCTGGCAGGTGGTCGCCCGTACGTAGGGGCGTTTCTCCAGGCCGAGGAAGACATTCTTAAATTGGACCATCCCCGCGTTGGTGAAGAGCAGGGAGGGGTCTGCCTGGGGAACGAGAGAAGAACTCGCTACGATGGTGTGCCCATGTCTTGCGAAGAAGTTCAGGAAGGTGTATCGGAGTTCGTCGCTCGAGAGTCGTCGCATCGCGTCATCATCCTTAAGGAGCCATTATCCTAACAACTCATGTTCAGCCGCGCCAGTTAGACTGCCTCCTCCTATGGTTTGGAGTCGGCTGGCATTGCCGAGATAACGGAGCGCAACAGGGCGTTAACAGACTCCGACGATTTGAAGACCGCTGCAACGTCCGGATCAAGGACAACCGCGATGGTTCCGGCTCCCATCTGGGCAGCAAAGCGGTTGGGTTTGGCCTTCTTGTAATCGAAGCGATATTCCCGACGCATATCTTCGGGACGGGGCTGTGACTTCTTACGAACCGACGTTTTCTTCATAGTCCTGGCGTTCTCTCCTTGTTGCTTGCCGTGCACTAAAGATTCGGATTAATGCTCCCCGAGCTGTAGAACAGACCAACAGCAGACGCCGCTTCATGGAGTGCCCAATAATGATCTCGCGCGGTTCCTCGAGTGAATGATCTTCATCATCAAAAATGCGAGCTAAGGGATCTGAGAACAGGGCATTCGGTAAACGTGGCGTTGCAGAGTCGGTTAATGTGACATTGCTAAGCTAAAGGTCATCGACATCACCTCCCTCATCATCCCCGGAAGGTTTTCCCAGTTGCTCTGCCAGAACGCTGAGAATTACCGTGGAGGGAAACCCACGCCTTTGGAGATAGGTGAAAAGCCGGCGTCGTTTCACCTCCTGGGGGAGGTGTTGGATGAGGGGAAGCCGCCGCTGGACGGCCATGGAGGCCAATCGGAGCTCATCGGCCTGATCGTAGACCTCCGTCAAAGCCGTGTTGATCTCTGCCTCGCCGACCCCTTTCGCTTTCAGCTCGGAGGCGATCCTGATTCGCCCTACCGGCGCCCTGACCAACCGTCCCCTCGCCCAATCAGACGCAAAAGCCTGGTCGTTCAAGTACTTTTTTTTCAAGAGATTTTGAAGAGTTTCTTCGACTTCTCCTTGAGAGAACCCTCTCTTGAGGAGCCTCTCTCTGACCTCAGAGACGCTCCTCCCCCGGATCGCGAGAAGCCTGAGAGCGTCACCCTCGGCGCTTTCGTCCCTCTGTCCTCTCATATTCGCTGGAAGCCTGGAAGTCCTTGAGGGTGTGGTTGCTCAGCCATCGTGCCCCAGGTCTGGTCCGCCGTGGATTCGATCCCCCGGACCGTCAGGGCAAAGTCGTCCGGGTTCGACGACCAATGAAGGGCCTCCTCGTAGGTGATGAGTCCCCGTTTATAGAGCCCCAAGAGGGACTGGTCGAAGGTCTGCATGCCGTATTGGGAGCTCCCGCCGGCGACGTACTCAATGATCTTCCTCGTCTTCTCAGGATCAACGATACATTCGCGGATGGTGGCCGTCGCGACCATGACCTCCACCGCAGGGACCCGACCTTTTCCATCTGCCCTGGGAATCAAACGCTGAGAGATAATCCCCTTTAGCACCCCTGAGAGTTGAAGCCTCACCTGCTTCTGCTGGTACGGGGGGAAGACAGAGATGATCCGGTTAATGGTTTCGGCTGCATCGATGGTGTGGAGGGTACTCATGACCAGATGCCCTGTCTCAGCAGCCACCAGAGCGGTAGATATCGTCTCGAAATCCCGCATCTCCCCCACCAGGATGACATCGGGATCCTGCCTGAGGGCCGAGCGGAGGGCCTCGGAGAACGAAGGGGTGTCAACACTGATCTCCCGCTGATTCACGAGGCACTTCTTGTCGCGGTGGAGGAACTCGATGGGGTCCTCGATGGTGATGATGTGTCCGGAGCGGGTGTTGTTGACGTGATCGATCATGGCCGCCAGGGTCGTGGACTTGCCACTTCCTGTCGTGCCTGTGACCAGGATCAACCCTCGGGGCTCCAGGGCCAGCTTCTCCACGACCGACGGAAGGTTCAGCTCGTCGAAGGCCTTGATCTTCATAGGGATGACCCGGAGGACAATCCCGAGGGTGCCTCGCTGTTGGAAGATATTCGCCCTGAAGCGGCCGAGCCCGGGGATGCTGTACGCCAGATCCAGCTCGCTCTTCTCCTTAAACTTCTCCTTCTGCTTGTTATTCATAATGCTGGAAGCAATGGCGATGACGTCCTCCTGGGTGAATTTGCCATGTTCGGCCAGGGGGGTCAATTTCTCGTCAAGCCTCAGGACGGGCGGACACCCGACCTTGATGTGGAGATCGGAGGCCTTTCGATCAACCGCCAGCTTGAGGAGCTCGTGAAGCTGCATGGCTACCTCCAGCCTATCAGTCAGTGATCACTCTCGATCCACCGAAACGGGTGGGATCAACCCCGGCCCTCTATTCCGAACAGCGACCCTTAACGTTCTCTGTAGGATCTACGCTATTAAACAGCATCAACCCTTTCTTTGTCAATGGAAAACCTTTTCCCACAAGGGATTTCTCTGGTTGCGGAGCCCTCCGCTGTCACCAGGATCACGACAGCCAACCTCTAAGGAGGAGTTCCCTTTACCCCCTTCTTAAGTTTGGAGGATCCATTCCCGCGGGTCAGGGCCAGGAGGCATGGGGGTGTGGAGGGTTTAAGGTCCCTAGTCCAGGACTTTGGCTTTGGTTTCCGGGAGGAGCAGGACTGCCAGGGCCGCCGTGATGGTGAAGATCGAGACAGTGCCGATGGCGAAACCAAAGCCTTTCAACTTGGCGACCATCCCGATCAGCGTGGGGGCCAAACTCGACACCCCCCGGCCGAAGTTGTAGATGAACCCCTGAGCCGTCCCCCGGATCCTGGTCGGGTAGAGTTCGGCCAACAGGGCCCCGAAGCCGGAAAAGTACCCGGACCCGAAGAACCCCAGGAGGGGCCCCATCAGGAGGAGGACGGTCTCGTTCCGGGTGTGTCCGAAGATGGGGACCAGGATCCCCATGGTCAGCAGATACAAGGCAAAGGCAGGCCGCCTCCCGAGCCAATCGCTGATCATCCCAAAGGTGATATAGCCCGCCAGGGCCCCAAGCTGCATTGGGATGATCCAGAGGGAGGTCTTGACAATGGTGAGTCCAGCCCCTCCGCTTTCGGCAGGACTGGAAAGAAACGCTGGGATCCATGTGAAGAGCCCCCAATAGGCCATCATGCACAGACTCGTCAAGAGCATGGCAATCCAGGTGAACTTTACCAGGTCGTGGTGGATGAGCTGGAGGAGGGTGAACCGCTGCCCTTCCCGCCCTAGCTCCCCTGCCCTCCTCTGGAGGGCGGTCTTCTGCCAGATCTCGGGCTCCTTCACGTGCTTCCGGATATAGAAGACTACGAGGGCCGGGAGGATACCGATAAAGAAGAGGACGCGCCAGCCGAAGCGGGGAAGGATGACCCCCGCCAGGAGGGCAGCCAATATATAGCCGATCGCCCACCCCCCCTGCACGAAGCCAATGGCCTTCCCCCGATGCTCCCGGGGCCAGGTCTCCGCCACCAGGACCTCCCCGGAGGCCCATTCCCCTCCCATCCCAAGGCCCAGAAGGAACCTGAAAAGCGCGAGTTGGCCTACGTTCTGGGCGAGGCCGCTTAACCCGGTAAAGAGGGAATAGATCAGAATAGTAAGGGTTAAGGCCCTGACTCGTCCGAGGTAATCCGCTACAATCCCAAAGAGGGCCCCCCCGAAGGCCGATGAGAAGAGCGTGACCGAGGCCAAGAGCCCGGCGGTGGTCGGGGAAAGTCCCCACTCCTTTGAAATGGTGGTGATAGCAAAGATGTAGAGGAGGACATCCATCGCATCCAGGGACCACCCCATCTGGGCGGCGAAGAGGATGTGCCATTGGGCCTTTGTCGCCGACCGATACCAGGGGACGGTCTCCTGGGGGGACAGAACCTCTCCGATCTGGCGGCTTTCGATCGGTGCAGGCATCTTTCAGACCTCCTCGTGGGAAAACCTCAAGACCTTGACACGCGGCAAGGAAGAAAAGAGGTGTCCTTCCCCTTGAAGCGTGGAGTCCTTAGCTCATCGCTTCTTTAGAGCGCGTATCGTCTCCGAACTTCCTCCGTCAGCTCGACGCCCAACCCAACGCCGTGGGGAATGGAGACGAACCCATCCTGGACCAAGAGGGGTTCGACAAAGAGCTCCTCGTAGACGGAGGTCCCGGTCACATCGAACTCCAAGAGGTCGGTGCCAGGCAAGGCAGCCATCAAGTGGAGGGTCGCGGCCAGGAGGACCCCGCTAGAAAAATTGTGGGGAGAACAGGGAACGTTGAAGGCCTCGGCCAGGGCACAGACCTTGACGGCTTCTGTTAAGCCCCCGATCCTCGCAATGTCCGGCATCGCGTAATCTACCGCCCGCCGCTGAAACAGTTCGAGAAACCCATACTTGGTGAACTCGTTCTCCCCTGCGGCGATGGGGAGGTCAAGTCGATCCTTGAGCTCCCGGTACCCCTCCAGATCGTATGGCGGCAACGGCTCCTCGTACCAGAAGGGATTCACCTCTCTGAAACGCTTCCCCATCCACAGAGCTGTCGGTCGGTCGAAGTGACAGTTGATGTCGATCATGAAACCCGCTTGATCGCCGATGGCCCGTCGGATGGCTCGGGCTCGCGCCAGATCCCCCTCGGGGTCCTTCCCGATATGGGTTTTCACGACAGAAAATCCGTCGGCCACGGATTTGGCGGCAGCCTCGGCCATGGCCGCCGGATCATCCCAAAAGAGATCGCTGGCATAGGCAGAAATCTTCTCCTTGGAGGCCCCACCCAGCAGTTGATAGGCGGGGACCCCCAGGGCCTTGGCCTTCAAGTCCCAGAGGGCGATATCGACGCCGCTAATGGCGGTCAACAGCGCTCCCTTAAGATCCCAGTAGACGGCCCCTGCGAACATCCTCCTCCAGAGACGCTCGACATCAAAGGGATCCTCTCCAACCAGGATCGGCTTGAGGCGCCTTTCCACCATGGCTTGGATTAAGTGGGGATCGCCAACCCCCTCGCCGAGACCCGTAATTCCCTCATCGGTGTGGACCAGGACAAACGCAAACCTCCGCTCCCTTACCTCCCCTCGAGAGAGGACCAGAGGCTTTGCCAAGATCTTTTTCAAGAGGACGACCTCCACATCGCTGATCCGCATGGCATGCCCTCCCGTCTTAGGATTTCTATTGTGAGGGTATTGTAGCAAATAGGCTCCATTTTTCAAAAAACTTTTATAGATCCTAAGACATCGATTCAGGCAGACCTTTTCAAATGTTTAGTCCTTGACAAAAATAGAACTATGTTGTAGAAATCGATCATTGTCCAACCAAAGCTAAACGAAAGGGGGGATGGATCCATAAAGTAGAGGCCAGACATCCAAAAGCTGGCAGAAGGATGATCGTGAGCCCGGCTAAAACCGATGGATCCAATGGAGGAGAGCGATGAGGAGATCGATCACAGGTTTTCGATGGATCATCTTCCCGCTCCTGGCAGTCTTCGCGTTACCAGCCTTCGCCGCCGCGCAAGCGGAGCCCATCTACGTCACCGATGAGCTGCTGCTCAACGCAGACAAGGACCCGAACAACTGGTTCTCCTACGGCCGGGACTATTCCAGCACCCGGTATAGTCCGCTTACCCAGATCAACACCGGCAATGTGAAGAACCTTGTCCCGAAGTGGGTCTTCCAGTTCGGCTACCTTGATGGCCAGGATAGTCAGGCCAATGTAAACAATGGGGTGCTCTACATCACCTCGTCCTGGAACCACGTCTTTGCCCTGGATGCCAGGACTGGAAAGACGCTCTGGCGCTACGATCACCCCCTGCCGGAGGATGTCACCAAGTTCCTCTGTTGCGATGTGGTCAACCGGGGGGTCGCCATCTACCGCGATAAGGTGTATATCGCGACCCTGGATGAGCACGTCGTGGCCCTGGATGCGAAGACGGGGAAGGTCGTCTGGGATGTGGCGTTTGAAGACTACAAGGCCGGGTATTCCGCAACAATTTCTCCCCTGCCCCTCCGGGGGAAGATCATCGTTGGGACCGCAGGCGCTGAGTATCCCACCCGGCTCTTCATCCAGGCCTTTGACGCTGAGACCGGGGCGAGCGTCTGGAAGACTTACACAATCCCGGCGCCTGGGGAACCCGGCAACGAGACGTGGGGCCCTGGCGATGCCTGGAAGTTCGGCGGGGCTTCGACCTGGATCACCGGGTCCTATGATCCGGAGCTGAACGCCCTCTACTGGCCGGTGGGCAACCCGACGCCCGATCTTGATGGGGAGGTCCGCCCCGGTGATAACCTCTACTCCAACTCCACGTTGGCCCTGGATCCGGACACCGGGGCAATCAAGTTCTACTTCCAGTACACGCCCCATGATGTCTGGGACTATGACGGCGTCAACGAGGTTATCCTCGTCGATATCAAAGGGCGGAAGGCCTGGATCCACGCCGACCGGAATGGGTATTTCTACGCCATCGACCGGATGAACGGGAAGTTCATCTATGCCGTGCCTCTCTCACCGGTCAACTGGGCCCTGGGCCTTGATCCCAAGACCGGCCGGCCCATCTTCAACCCCGAGAAGTCGGTCTACCGCGACCGGGTGACCAAGGATATCTCCCCCTCCCTCGAAGGAGGCAAGGAATGGCACCCGATGGCCTATAGTCCCCAGACGGGATACGCCTATGTCCCCACCTTCCAATGCACTACCGATATGCAGGCGAAGTTTGAGGAGCCGAAGAGGGGACAGCTCTACCTAGGTGCCCAGGTCTTGGCGTACCATCAGGGATATGGGGCGCTGAAGGCGATCGATGTGGCCACTGGGAAGACGGCCTGGGTCTGGAACAACCGGTCGCCCATGACAAGCGGTGTTCTCGCGACGGCGGGCGGCGTGGTCTTTGCCGGCAACCCTGAGGGGAACTTTATGGCCTTCGATGCCAAGACCGGGGAGCTGCTCTGGAAGTTCTTCACAGGCAGCGGGATCGTGGGGAACCCCACCACCTATGCTGTGGACGGCAAGCAGTACGTCGCCATCCCTGTGGGATGGGGAGGCTGGACCGGCTGGACCACCCTGGGCGGAGGATGCGCCCCCTGGCTGAAGGACACCCCCAAGGGAGGGTCCCTTTTCGTCTTCGGCCTCCACGAATAACGTACCTCGGATGACGAACCGCGAGGAGGGAGGGCTGATCTTTAGCCCTCCCTCCTCAAACATATCCAGGATTGGATAACAGAGAAGATGGAGATCAAAGCTCATAGAATCCGCCTTTTTCAAGGAGCCCTCTCCTATTTACTCACGGTCATGGTTGGGATCCTCATCATCCCCTCCCTCTCCTGGGGAGAGAAGGAAAGCACCCTGGACAGGATCAAGCGGACCGGTGTCTTGAAGGTCTGTGCCGATCCGGACAGCCTCCCCTACTCGACCGAAGATCCTAACACCCCCGGATTTGATGTGGAGATCGCCGGGATGGTCGCCGAACAACTCGGTCTTCGTTTACAGGTCGTCTGGAACGAGACTTACTTCACCGGACGAGCGATTCGCCGCCAGCTCTTCAGGGAAAAGAAATGCGACTGTTTCACAGGGCTCCCTATCGGCCAGTATGATGAAGACCTCGATTTCTCCAGGCCTTACTACGGGAGTGGCTACATCTTGGTTGTCCAAAGCCATGTGACAAACCTCAAGAGCTTAACGGACCTCCAAGGGAAGAAGATCGGCGTGGAGGTATGGACACCTGCTGACCATGAACTGTTCCTCCGAGGGTATCCGCGCGGCCTCTACCGTAACCAGCGGGAGGTCATCGAGGCGCTCCAGAAAGGAGAGGTGGAGGCCGGATTGCTCTGGGCCCCAACCTTTGGGTGGCTGAAGAAAGAGAATCCGGCACTCAAGGTCAAGATGGTCGAGGGATACGTCCCGGAGCCTGGGTTCCAAAGGAATGTGGCCATAGGCTTAAGAAAAGGAGATCACGATCTCAAGGAAGCAATGGATAAGGCTATTGAAACACTGTTAAAAAATCACATGATAGAAAAGATCATGGTTCGGTATGGCGTCGTTTTTTACGCCCCCTTTCGGTGAAATTACCTCTTTGATGCCTCAAGGCCTCGGACACAGCATGGTAAGAGGGTTAAAAGATGATCGGAAGGTTTTGGAGGCTATGGCTTACTTGGGCTACTCTATTTCTTATGACTGAACCTATTTGGCCTCAGGAACCCTTCGTTATCCTTGCCGAGGAAACAGTCAAGAACCCCTATACCGGGAACCCTGAGGCGATTGCCGATGGGGAACGCCTCTTTTTAGAAACCGGCTGTCATGGCTGTCATGGGCATACCGCTGAGGGTGCCACAGGCCCGGATCTGACAGATGATGTCTGGAGGTACCGTCCCACCGATGCAACCCTGTTCAAAGCTATTAGCGTGGGGCGTCCGGGGACACTCATGCCGCCGTGGGAGGGTAAGCTGACCCCTGACCAGATCTGGAAGATCATCGCCTTCATCCGGTCCAAGTACCGAGGAGACCCTTCGAAGATCGTCTGGTAGGCTGTTCCAATTTTCTCTTGACAGAAATAAAACAATGTTGTATACAAAAGGGTATCAATCTTGAGAAGGGGGGTGGAAGGAGTTCGACACCAAAAAAGGGAGGCCCCTCCCTAAAATTTAGGGGCCAAAGAGAGGGGAGAGCGTTGAGCACTGGTTACCAAACACGGAGGAGGAAACGATGAAGACGAAGTACGCGTGGACGCTTGTCGGCCTGTTCCTCCTGCTGGCTGCGCTTTTTGGCGTACCGGCTGTCGCGTCCGCCCAGGTCTATGGCCTCCCGGAGGTCCTGGAGGCCCAGCAGCATCCCAACTATGTGAGCGATGAGATCCTCTTGAACGCCGATAAGGATCCGAACAACTGGCTCCTCTATGGCCGGGACTACAACAGCACCCGGTTCAGCCCCCTCGACCAGATTAACAAAGGGAACGTCAGGAACCTGGTGCCCAAGTACATCGTCTCGTTTGGGACCCTCGAAGGCCAAAACAGCCAGGCCAATGTCATCAACGGGATGATCTACGTCACCACCTCCTTCAACCGGGTCCTCGCCGTGGATGGCAGAAGCGGGAAAATCGTCTGGAAGTACGAGCGGGAGCTTCCTGGTGACGTCTACCCCCACCTCTGCTGCGATGTGAATAATAGGGGCGTGGCCCTTTACCGGGATAAGGTCTATCTGGCCACCCTGGACTCCCACATCGTCGCCCTGAAGAACAACACGGGAGAGATTGTCTGGGATAAGAAGATCGGCGACTACACCTACTCGGAGAGCTTTACGCTGATGCCTATGGCCCTCCGGGGGAAGATCATCGCGGGAACTGCGGGGGCCGAGTATGGCGTCCGGGGCTGGATCACAGCCGTCGATGCGGAAACCGGTGATCAGGTATGGAAGACCTATACGATCCCGGCCCCCGGCGAGCCGAACAACGACACCTGGGGTGGGGACTCCTGGAAGTATGGCGGCGGCTCTGCCTGGATCACCGGCTCCTACGACCAGGAACTCAATACCCTCTACTGGCCGGTGGGGAACCCGGGGCCGGACTTCGACCGGCATGTCCGACCAGGGGATAACCTCTACACCAACTCCACGCTCGCCATGGACCCGGACACCGGGAAGATCAAGTTCTGGTTCCAGTACACCCCGAACGACCCATACGATTATGACGGCGTGAACGAGGTGGTCCTGGCCGATGTGAAGGGCCGAAAGGTGTGGCTCCACGGCGACCGGAACGGCTACTTCTACTCCATCGACCGGACGAACGGCAAGTTCATTTACGCTACGGCCATCTCCCGGATCAACTGGAACAAGGGCTTCACCAAAGAGGGCCGGCCCATCTTCAACTGGCCGGAGAAGGACGTGGTCTACGATCGGGTGACGGAAGACGTCCAACCGGTGCTGGACGGTGGGAAGGAGTGGCACCCGATCGCCTACAGCCCGAAGACGGGGATGGCGTACATCCCTGCCTTCAACATGGGCATGGACCTCCAGGCCGCCAAGATGGAGTGGAAGCGCGGCGAATGGTACTTGGGCGCGAAGGTCCTCCGCCTAAAGCCCGGCCATGGGTGGCTCCACGCCATCGATGCCGCCACCG
>JACQHM010000050.1 GCA_016199025.1 Candidatus Methylomirabilota bacterium
AAGGGGGGTTGGGGGGATTTAAAGGGAAGGGTAGGGTGACATTCTCATCAAAAACTAAGGTGAGAGGGGCCTCACCAGATCGTTCGTGGAGAAGCCCTTCCCCTCCCTGATGACCGCCATGGCCGCATCGGTCCCGAAGAGGGTCATGACCTGGACCTGCCCCTTAGCAACGCCCGGCGTGAACCCTAGTGACCGCTGGGTCACCGGGTCGATGATCTCATCCCCAGGGGAATAGACCTCGAAGAGATCCGTGACATTGACGCCGGTCCGCTGTCCCACCGGGAGGTAGACCTTCTCCTCTTCCACCACGGCAATCCGGCTGCTCCACGGGATGGCCTCAATCTCCGGAACCACCTCCCTCGTCAGGGCCCCGATCACCTCCCCTAACGAGTCCTTGCCACCCATGGAAAGGGATCGCGTGGCGGTTTTCAGAACCCTGCCGGTGGCCCCATCAAGAACGGCAAGGTCGATCCTGATGGAAGACACCTGCCGTTCAGAGGGAGGTTGGATTTCGGTCCCGCCGACCGAGACCCGGAGGAAGGCTTGAAGGGACAGCTCCCGTCCAACCGTGGAAAGGACCTCTTCCCCTGGAACCTCACCCGGCCTCGCCCCATGTCGTTCGAGGGTCTCGACCAAGAGAATGGGATCGACCAACAGGAGGGCAGGAGAAGCCTTCAGGTGGCTCACCAGCAGTTGGGCGACCTCCATTTCCAACGCGCCCCAGGCCCCTGCCGCCTTGACTTCAAAGCCGAGGACCGCCACGCGGCGCTTGAGCTTTGGAAGGGGTGCACTTGGGGGAGGCGGCGCCGGAGTCGGGGCAGCGGCCACCACAGCCGGGGCAGGCGGCGGCTGAGGGACGACCGGGGGAGGCGGGGCGGCCGGCTGCGTCAAGGAGAGCACCTGCGGGACCGGGCCGCTCGAGGGCCGAGCCGACCTGACAATCATCGGATTCGCGGGGATCGCCGCTGGAACACCCCCTTGGGGCTGCCCCTGATCCTCAGGCTTGACCTTCACCTCGGTCTTCGCCGGACCAACCTGGGACCCTACCGCCCCCAAGACCAGGTTCCCGAGGCTGGGTGGTCCCTTCTGCGCGATGTCTTCCCGGACGTAGATATACTCGGGGACACCGCCCTGGCCGGGGCCATAGGGGGAACGGGAGGTCTGGTTCCGGACGAGGACATACTTCTCGCCATCAATCGTCTTCTCCCTGGGGAGGCCCCCCGTGCTGGCCGGCCGGAACATCCCGCCACACCCCGCGGCCAACAGAGAGATGGCCATCACCCCGACCGAAACCTTCAGGAGCTCACGACCGACCATCCTTCCCCCTTCGGCCCTTAGACCCCTGTGGCTAGAACGCGTACGACCAATCCCACAGGACGCGGTAGCTCTCGCCCCGCCGCAGAATCCCACCCGTCGTGTTCTCGTCCTTCTCCCGGTAGAGATAACGGAACATCAGGGTGGTGCTTAAGGAGACGTTGAAGTTCTTAGTGAGGCCGGCGTACAGAGACCGGCCCTCCTGGGTGAAGTTGTCGCTGCCATCAAGCTTCGCAACCCCCACAGGCAGCTCGTCCTCCCAGACCCCGGCCAGGAGCGTCCAGAGCATGACGGTCTCCCCGGGGAACCACTGGATGGTGGTCCAGGCCCCGGTCCCCTTCGCGGGGAAGGCATCGAAGTCACCGCAGGAGATGATCGCCACTGCACCTGAGACACCTGTACAGGCCCCTTCGCCCACGACAAAGGCTCCATGGTACATGTTGCCGAGGTAGGCATCGGTATTCTCGCCGTGCCAGACGTTGACCTTTACCCCAAGGGTACCGGCCCGCTTGTCGGTCTTGGTCCCGAGGATCGGGAGGATCAGGTTCCCGGAGACGAGCCACGCGGGCATCCCGATGGGCCCCGAGCTGCTGAACTGATCAACCTTAAACTCCTCCCGGCCGTAGAAGCCGCCGACCCCGAGCGTGAAGGGGACCAGGCCGCCATAATAGTTGATCCGCCCCAGGAAGTCGCTGCTGAAGCTGATGGAGCCGTCCAGGATCGGGATGCCGCTATAGTTGGCCGCCCCCGTTTGCCCTGACCCCACGCCCGTGACCTTCAGGTTGCTGCCGAAGCCAAAGACCCCGTTCGGCGGGTCAACAGCGGCAAACCCCATATTGAGGGCGTTCCCCTTGCCCATCGGGATGCTGGTCCCGATCCCCAGTTGGGGCGCCCAGGAGAAGATGAACCCCTGGACGGCCGGGTCCTCGGGGACCTCCGCCGCGAGGAGGATGGAGGGCTGGACCGCCTTTCCGAAGGTCAGGGTCACGTCACCGATCCCGGTCTGGCTGTGGGGCCAGCCGAGCTGGGCAAAGGCCAGCTTCACCCGGGTCCCGGTGTTCTCGGAACAGACATTCTGGCTAGTTGCCTCGTCAAAATTGATGTTAGTCACACAGGTCACCCCACCTTCCACGCCAAGCATATCGAACTCGAAGTAGGCCCGGCCGGTCCCACCCCACAGCCCGGGGCCTTTGATGCCGAACCCCAGCGGGCTCGCGGCGGCCGTCGCATGGAAGGTGTCAGAGCCCTCCCTGAAGGTATCGACCCCCCGGATGGGGACGCTGGTCACGTTGTTCTCGTACCCCCCGACATCGTTGGTATCGTACGCCATATCGAGGCTGACGGCACCGGTCAGGAAGAACTCGAACCCCTTCGCGGTGAAGGCCGGCGTCTCCCCCTTGATCGTCGGAAGTCCGCCGGAGCCGCTGATGATCTGCGCCCAGGCCTGTTCCTGGACCCCCAAGAAGAGCCCCAGGACCACAAGGATTCCGACCAGGAACCCAATTTTTCGCATTGCTCCCTCCTTCTCACAAACACCCCCTAAAGATGCGTTTCGATCTGAGGCAGGACCCTCACGCCTCGCCTCTCAAGAAACGGAAGGCCGCTCTCCTTCGCCTCCCACCTCCTTTCTCATCCAGGCAATTTGTAGGGGCGCCGCTCCGCCGGCGCCCGTCTGGGGAGCCCGCAGAGGGACTCCCCTACCTTGAGAGAAACTGCTTTTAGTATCCTCCGCCGGTCTTCGGCCGACCCTGCCGAAGAAAATCGAACGTTTTATACCCTGGGACCACCCAGTTTGTCAAGCATTTTTTCGAGGGGCTTTACCGGACAGCGATGGCCACATCAACAAGACCGGCATCCCGGCAGATCCCTAACACCTGGGTGACGGCTCCATGGCTTAAGCGCTCGTCAGCTTTGATCACGACTGTCCGCCCTTTAGCCTCAGGGCGTTTCAATCGCTCTTCCAACACGGCCACTGTCATCTCCTCCCCATTTAACGCAATCCGGCCTCTGGCGTCCATCTCGACCACGAGCTTCTTGGTCGCCCGCTCGACGTCGGCCGCCTTGGCCTGGGGGAGCTTGACGTCCAGCTTCCGCTTGTAGATGTCAGGGAAGGTATAGGTCATCATGAAGAAAATAAGGAGGAGAAAGATGACATCAATTAGAGATGTGGGGACCCGGACTTCTGTCTCCTCATCGCGAGGCTTGGTGCTGAACTGCATCCCTTTCCCCCCTTGGTAAGCGTTCAGCTCTCAGCCTCAAGAGAGTTCAAAGTTCAATGTTCAA
>JACQHM010000006.1 GCA_016199025.1 Candidatus Methylomirabilota bacterium
CAGATGGCGGTCCACGTGCCTCTCTCTTTGGAGGCCCAATTGGAGGCTCGGTTTTTGATGTGGGCCCCCCACAATGTCTTCTCTCCAGCCAATGGCACCCCCCTGGCCTCCCCCAGCCAGGACATCGTCCTCGGCCTCTACTACTTGACCAAAGCCCGTGCTGGTGAGAAGGGGGAAGGAAAGATCTTTGCCACGATGGATGAGGTCAGGGCCGCCTACGACGCTGAGGAGGTCGGGCTCCAGGCCAGGATCAGGCTCCGCTGGGATGGAGAGATCCTCGAGACCTCCGTCGGCCGGGTCCTCTTCAACGAGGTCCTGCCACCAGAGCTTCGGTTCGTGAACCTAGAGATGAACAAAAGGGAGATCACCCGCCTGATTGCCCAATGTCACTATGTCCTCGGGAATACGGAAACGGTCAAGCTCTTGGACAACATGAAGGATCTCGGGTTCCGCTATGCCACCTGGGCGGGGATCTCCATCGGCATCGATGACATGCATATCCCCACGGCCAAGGATCGGCTCATCGAGGAGGCTTTCCACGAGGTGAAGAAGATCGAGGAGGAGTACCGCGAGGGTCTCATCACCAAGGGTGAGCGGTATAACAAGATCATCGACATCTGGACCCACGTCTCCGAGAAGGTCTCCGACGAGCTCTTTCGAGAGCTGGAGTCCATGAAGGAAGGGGAGTTTAACCCGATCTTCATGATGGCTGACTCAGGGGCCCGGGGATCGAGACAGCAGATCCGCCAGCTGGCCGGGATGCGGGGTCTGATGGCCAAGCCTTCCGGAGAGATCATCGAGACGCCCATTACCTCCAACTTCCGTGAGGGGCTCACCGTCCTCGAGTACTTCACCTCCACCCACGGCGCTCGAAAGGGTCTGGCCGACACGGCCCTGAAGACGGCTGACTCCGGCTACCTCACCAGGAGGCTGGTGGACGTGGCCCAGGATGTCATCGTGACGGAGATGGACTGTGGGACGCCTAACGGGATCTGGGTTGGCCCATTGATCGAAGGGGGCGAGATTATCCAGCCGCTCCGGGACCGGATCCTGGGGAGGGTGGCCCTTGATGATGTCCTCGATCCTTTCACCGGTGAGGTCCTGGTCCGAGGGGCCGAGGAGATTGTCGAGCCGTTGGCGGCCCGGATCGAGAACGCCGGCATCGACCGGGTCAAGATCCGCTCGGTCTTAACCTGCGAGGCCCGGCGGGGAGTTTGCGCCAAGTGCTACGGTCGAAACCTCGCCACCGGCCGGATGGTGGAGGTTGGCGAGGCCGGCGGCGTCCTTGCGGCCCAGTCCATCGGGGAGCCGGGCACTCAGCTGACGATGCGGACCTTCCACATCGGTGGGACGGCGTCCCGGGTGGTGGAGCAGAGTACCTTGGAGGCGAAGAGCTCCGGCATCATCAAGTTCTTAAACCTCCGGACGGTCCATACGGCCCAGGGAGACCTCGTCGTCATGAACCGGAACGGGGCGATTGCCGTCATGGACGAGAGGGGTCGGCGGAAGGAGTTCTACCCCGTCGTCTATGGCGCCCGCCTCAAGGTTGAGGATGGAACCCCCATCGGCGCTGGACAGACCCTCGCCGAATGGGATCCGTTTACGACGGCCATCCTGGCCGAGGTAGGGGGAAGGGTTCATTTCCGGGACATCCTCGAGGGCGTGACCATGCGGGAGGAAGTGGACGAGGTCACCGGATTGGCCCAGAAGGTGATCGTGGAGCACGGCCGGGAGGAGCTTCAGCCCAGGATCTCCATCAAGGATGATGGGAACACCCTCTTCCGTTCCCTCCTCCCCGTGGGGGCCCACCTGATGGTCGCCGAAGGCCAATCTGTGTCCGCGGGGGATATCATCGCCAAGATTCCCCGGGAGACCATGAAGACCAAGGACATCACCGGAGGCCTGCCGAGGGTGGCCGAACTCTTCGAGGCCAGGCGCCCCAGGGACGCGGCGATCATCTCGGAGATCGACGGCCGGGTCGAGTTCGCCGGGACCGTCAAGGGGATGCGGAAGATCGTCATCCGGGACGAGAATGGGGAGTTCCGGGAGTACCTTATCCCCAGGGGCAAACACATCAGCGTGGCCGAGGGGGATGAGGTTCGGGCCGGGGAGCCCTTGATGGACGGGCCCATTAACCCCCATGACATCCTGGACGTCCTGGGGGAACAGGAGCTCCAGAAGTACCTGGTGAATGAGATCCAAGAGGTCTACCGGCTCCAAGGGGTCCAGATCAACGACAAGCATATCGAGGTCATCGTCCGCCAGATGCTCCGGAGGGTGAGGATCGAAACGGTAGGCGATACCAACTTCCTGGTGGGGGAGGTCGTGGACAAATTGAGCTTCCAGGAAGAGAACAGGCGGGTGACAGCCGTGGGCGGTAGGCCGGCCACGGCCAAGCCTGGCCTCCTGGGGATCACCAAGGCAGCCCTCTCCACGGATAGCTTCATCTCGGCAGCCTCGTTTCAAGAGACGACCAAGGTCCTGACCGAGGCGGCTATCACGGGGGCCAAGGACGAGCTTCAGGGCTTGAAGGAGAACGTGATCATGGGTCGCCTGGTCCCGGCTGGGACAGGCCTCCGATGGTACCGGGACACGAAGATTGCCATCCCGGAGCAGGAATTGCTCGAGGTCCCCTCAAGTGTCAGGAGGGAGGAAGGGGCGCCTGAGGCGGCGGAGCCCCTGGAGCCAAACCTCTAGCGGAAAAGACGATGCCATAACGGAAGGGGGGAAGATGGAAGAGTTCCGTCGGATCGGGCGGCTCCCGCCATACGTCTTCAACATCGTCAACGAGCTGAAGGTCCAGGCGAGAGCGAGGGGGGAGGATATCGTGGACTTCGGGATGGGAAACCCCGATCTTCCAACCCCTGCCCACATCGTCGAGAAGCTCTGCGAGGCGTCCAGGAACCCGCGGAACCATCGCTACTCCGCCTCCCGCGGGATCGCCAAGCTCCGAGCCGCCATCGCCGACTGGTACAAGAACCGCTACAGGGTTGAGGTGGATCCCGAGGCGGAGGCCATCGTGACCATCGGGGCGAAGGAGGGGCTCTCGCACCTAGCCCTCGCCATCGTTGAACCGGGCGATGTGGCCCTCGTCCCAAACCCCACCTACCCCATCCACACCTATTCCATCGTCATCGCCGGGGGGGATGTGAGGAGCGTTCGTTTGAATCAGGGGGAGGATTTCTTCGAGAACCTCCTGGGCTCCTTCCGAGAATGCTGGCCGCCCCCGAAGCTCTTCATCATCAGCTTCCCCCACAACCCGACGACGGCTTGTGTGGACCAGTCTTTCTTCCAGCGGGTCGTCTCCTTCGCCAGGGAACATGACCTCCTCGTGGTTCATGACTTTGCCTACGCCGACCTCACCTTCGACGGCTACCAGGCCCCGAGCCTCCTCCAAGTTGAAGGGGCGAAGGAGGTGGGGGTAGAGTTTTTCACCCTCTCGAAGAGCTACAACATGCCGGGCTGGAGGGTGGGCTTTGCCGTTGGGAACAGGAACCTGATCGCAGCCTTATCCCGGATCAAGTCTTACCTTGACTATGGTATCTTCCAACCGATCCAGATCGCTGGCATCATTGCCTTAAACGGTCCCCAGGACTGTGTCCAGGAGACGGTGAACATCTATAGGTCCCGCAGGGATGTCCTGTGCGACGGCCTGAACCGGATCGGCTGGCGAGTGGAGAAGCCGAAAGGGACCATGTTCGTCTGGGCCAGGATCCCTGAGCCTTACCGGCGGATGGGCTCCCTAGAGTTCTCCAAGTTCCTCCTGGAGAAGGCAAAGGTGGCTGTCTCCCCGGGGATCGGCTTCGGTCAGTATGGGGACGAATACGTCCGCTTTGCCCTCGTCGAGAACGAGCCCCGGACCCGTCAGGCCCTCCACGGGATCAAGCGGGCCTTGTAAAGGACAGGCGCGTGGCGCCCGGTGCAAGGCGCTCAAGGCCAAACCCTGCTTCCGTCCAAGGGGCAGGGTTTTGACTTTCCGCTTGCCTCTTTGACCGGGTTTGATTTATAGTGAGGGTGGCGAAGGGAAGGGAGGATCCTATGAGCGAAGATGGGTTCCGGGAGGAGTGCGGCATCTTTGGGATCTTCGGCCATCCCGAGGCGGCCAACCTGACCTATCTTGGCCTCTATGCCTTGCAGCATCGAGGTCAGGAGAGTGCCGGGATTGCCGCCTCGGATGGGAAGAGCCTCCACCTGGAAAAGGCCATGGGGCTTGTGGCCGATGTCTTCGGTGAGGCCCGGCTCCGGCGCTTGAAGGGAGGCATCGCCATCGGCCATGTGCGGTACTCGACGGCAGGGAGCTCCCAGTTGAAGAACGCCCAGCCCATCCTCGCCAGCTACCTCCACGGCACGATCGCTTTGGCCCACAACGGGAACCTGGTCAATGCCCAGCGAATCAGGAATGAGCTGGAAGCTCAAGGATCGATCTTCAGCTCCACCACGGACAGCGAGGTCATCGTCCACCTGATTGCTCGTTCAAGGACTGGGAGGCTCTGGGAGGGGGCCGCCGAGGCCTTGGCCCAGGTCCGGGGAGCCTATTCGCTGATCATCATGAACGAAAACGAACTTCTCGGGATCAGGGACCCTCATGGTTTCCGTCCCCTCTCGTTAGGGAGGCTGAAAGATGCCTGGGTCCTCGCCTCCGAGTCCTGTGCCTTCGACCTGATCGAGGCGGAGTTCGTCCGGGATCTAGAGCCTGGAGAATTCCTCCACATCGATCGGGAGGGGATCCGGACCTATTATCCGTTCCTCCCCTCCCAGAGAACCCAGTGCATCTTTGAGCACATCTATTTTGCCAGGCCCGACAGCCTTCTCTACGGTCAGCAGGTGGCGGGTGTTCGGAAGGCCCTGGGGAGGCAGCTTGCCAGGGAGCGGCCGACTGATGCCGATCTTGTCATCCCCGTTCCCGATTCGGGGATCTATGCAGCCCTTGGCTTCTCCCAAGAGTCAGGTCTCCCCTTCGAGCATGGGTTGATCAGGAACCATTACGTAGGGAGAACCTTCATCGAGCCGAAGCAGTCCATCCGTCACTTCGGCGTCAAGGTGAAGCTGAACGCCGTCCGGGAGGTGCTGGAGGGGAAACGGGTGGTGATTGTGGACGATTCCATCGTCCGGGGAACCACCAGCCGGAAGATCGTCTCCATGGTCAGAGGGGCCGGAGCCAGGGAGGTGCACGTCCGGATCAGTTGTCCTCCCACCATCTCCCCTTGCTATTATGGGATCGACACCCCTACGAGGAGAGAGTTGATCGCTTCGAGCCACAGCGTGGACGAGATCCGTCGTTACATTAGGGCCGACACCTTGGGATACTTAAGCCTTGAGGGGATGCTCCGGGCGGTGGGGAAGGAGGGGGGCTTCTGCCTTTCCTGTTTCACCGGCCGCTACCCGGTGGAGTTCCCCCTCGAAGACGAGGCCCAGCTCCCCCTGTTCTCATAGGATCTCTGTTGAACGTTGAACCTCAAAATATCTTATGGAACGATGGCGGTCCAGAAAGATCCTCATGAGAGGGCCAAACGGCTGGCAAGACTGATTGTTTCTGATCTCATCTTGTATAATCAGCAGAAGATCCTGGAAGGGATCACGAACGATAGTCTCTTTGATCTGCTCAAGGATGAAATCCAGAAAGGCCGTGAGTATTATGAGAAGAATGTGGATCCCGGGGTCTTGCAGCAGACGAACTACTTCAATGAGACCCTCGTTGATATGCTCCTGAAGGGGAAAGGACATATCCCTTCCAAGATCTGGTAGTCCATGAGGCAGAAGTTCAAAGAAATCCTGTAGATTGCCCATTCAGTTTCAGACATCCGGCATCTGGACGAGGTGAGATTCATGAGCGAAGCGACCATTACACTCCCGAGTTTGGGCCGACTCGAATGGACCCTCCTCTGGCTTGTCTTTGCCTCTGCCTTCGTCGCCCTGGGCTATGGCTACTACCTCGTTAGGAAGGTCATGGCCCAGGACCCTGGGACCCCGAAGATGCAGGAGGTGGCCAGGGCCATCGAGGAAGGGGCCATGGCGTATCTTGGACGCCAGGTCAAGACCATGATCTGGTTCGTGATCCTGATCACCGTGGGCCTCTATTTTGTGTACCGGCCTATCTATGCCGGCGATCCGAACCCGACCTTAAGGACCGTTCCCTTAGGGATCGCCCTCGCCTTCCTCATGGGGGTCATGGCCTCGTACGGGGCGGGCTATGTCGGGATGTGGTTGGCCGTTAAAGGGAATGTCAGGAGCGCCGCTGCGGCCCTTCAGAGCTTTAAGAAGGCCATGGAGCTGGCTTTCCAGGCGGGGGCCGTCTCGGGGATGTTCACCGTCGGCTTCGGCCTCCTGGGGGCGACCATCATCTTCTTGCTCTTTAAAGAGCACGCCATGAAGGTCCTGGTGGGCTTCGGCTTCGGCGGCTCTTTGGCCGCCCTCTTCATGCGTGTGGGAGGGGGGATCTACACGAAGGCGGCCGACGTGGGGGCGGATCTGGTGGGGAAGGTCGAGGCGGGCATCCCCGAAGACGATCCCCGGAACGCGGCCACGATCGCCGACAACGTGGGGGATAACGTAGGGGACTGTGCCGGGATGGCGGCCGATGTCTTCGAGTCCTATGAGGTGACGCTGGTGGCGGCCATCATCCTGGGGGCAGCCGTCCTCCTGGATCAGTCCTTCATGACCAAATACGGGGCTCTGGCCTCAGCCTACGCCTTACAGCTCGTCATCTTTCCCTTGATCCTCCGATCCATCGGGGTTTTCTCCTCCATCATCGGTGTCTGGAGCGTACGGGTGAGAGAGGGGGAGGAGATGCGGGATCCCATGCGCCCCATCAACATGGGCTATTTGGCCTCGGCTGTGGCTTCCATCGTGGGTTTTGCGATCATCAACTATCTCTACCTGATCGATCCCATCACGAAGCGCCCGGATTGGCGCTTCTTCTTGGCAACAACGATGGGGATCGTGTTGGCCGTCGTGACATTAGGGCTGACCAATCACTTCACGCATCCTGATAAGATGCCGGTGACGGAGACAGCCTACGCGACGAAGACCGGCCCCGCGACGGTGATCCTGGCCGGGATGGCGGAGGGGATGGAGTCCACCGTCTGGGCCATCATGACCATTGGCGGCACCATTGTGGCCTCGCTCCTCCTCTTTCAGGAGAGCTTCGCCTTGGCCGCCTACGGCATCGCCTTGGCCGGGTTAGGGCTCCTCACGACGACCGGCTACATCCTGGCTATGGATACCTATGGTCCGATCACGGATAACGCCCACGGGATCTTCGAGATGTCTGGCATCACCGGGGAGACCCAGGCAAGTCGGACCCTGGCCTGGATGGACGCCATCGGCAACACTACCAAGGCCTTGACGAAGGGATTGGCCATCGCGACGGCGGTCATCGCGGCCATTTCGTTGTTCCGCTCCTTCATCGACGAAGCGAGGCTCTTCGAAGTCGGCATCCAGATCAACATCCCCTCCGTCTTCGTGGGTCTCTTGATTGGCGCCGCCGTCCCGTTCCTCTTTTCAGCCTTCGCCATTAAGGCTGTCAGCCGTGGCGCCTTCCTCGTCGTGGAGGAGGTGAGGCGGCAGTTCAAGGAGAAGCCAGGGATCATGGAGGGGAAGGAGAAGCCGGACTATGGCCGGTGCGTCGCCATTGTGACGGCTGCCGCTCAGAAGGAGCTGATCGGTCCAGGGGTCTTGGCCATCTTCACGCCCATCGCCGTGGCCTTCGGCCTGGGGGTAGGGGCTTTAGGCGGGTACCTGGGCGGGGCCATCGTGACCGGCCAACTGCTGGCCGTCTACATGGTCAACACGGGGGCCACCTGGGACAACGCCAAGAAGAAGATCGAGGACGGCCTCTTCGGCGGCAAAGGGACGGAGTTCCACAAAGCGGCGGTTATTGGGGATACCGTCGGTGACCCTTACAAGGACACCGCCGGCCCGGCCTTGAACCCGATGATCAAGGTGATGAACCTGGTGGGGATCTTGATCGCACCGTTTGCCATCCGGGAGATCTCCCTTTTGACACGGATCATCATCGTGGTCGTGTGTCTCATCGCCCTGGGCATCGCCGTGGCCTTCAGCAAGCGGGGTGCGATCGTGGAGGTCAAGCGGGGCCGCAGAGAAACCGCCCTGGGGGAAGCAGGGAGTCCGAAGTAACTTAGGAGGGTTCGTCCTCTCCGGTCGGCCTGGGCTCCCACGCTGGGAAGATGAGTTCCCATCTTCCGCACCCCCTTGGAAACCCTTGTTTATCAAGGGAAAAGAAAGTTTACATAATGTGCTGCTACCAGGAAACCCTTTACTGGCAAGGGGTGGTGCGGAAGATGGGGAGTTGAGCCCCTTGACGGGCTATGCTTCCTGGGGGCAGTTGGAGGGCCTGCTCGAGCCGGATCGCACCTTCTTTGGAAACCCCTTGACGGTCCGTCTCAATCCCGGCGATGGTGGAGCGATCATAGCCGCAGAGGTTGGCTAATTGTTCCTGGGTAAGCCCCAATTCCTTGCGGCGACGTTTGACGAATTCGCCAAGGGAGAGGGTTTGATCTCCCTTCTTCCCCCGTTTTGATCCCTCCTGCCCGTGCAGGTGGCGGATGTAAGCGAGGACCCTGGCCAGATCTTCGTCAGTAAGGGTGGTCAGTTCCCTGACGATCATCACGAAGAGTTCCTTCCACATCCCTTCGCCTCACGTCTCTTCTCTCTCCCGATCCGATCCCAGCCCCACCTCTCTCACCATATCACCCCAGGGTGAGGAAGCGGTAGTCAATTTTAAAGCCGAACGCTAACCCCGGCGGATCTTCCCCCTTCGCTCCAATGATTTCAAGTACTTAGCTCATCTGTAGGCATGTAATGAGACTAATGATTTCAAGCACTTATGCGACCATGAGGGAAGATCC
>JACQHM010000007.1 GCA_016199025.1 Candidatus Methylomirabilota bacterium
CTCCCCTCCCCTGGTGGGAGGGGGCGAAGGGGAGTGGGTAAACGGTTACTCCGGCTGAAAACCGATTGGATGAAAGGGGGCTGGCATGCCAGAGCTTCGGCAGAACCTAGCGACGAAGGAGTGGGTGATCATCGCCAAAGAACGGGCGAAGCGGCCCAAGGATCCCTCCAGCCCCCCCAGGGAACGAAGAAAGGCCCTCCCCTTCGACCCCTCTTGCCCCTTCTGTCCCGGAAATGAGTCGAAGACGCCGGAGGCGATCCTCACCCTCTCCGGTGAGAGAGGGTGGAAGATCCGGGTGGTGCCCAACAAATTTGCCGCCCTTTGGCCATCCGGGGATCGTTTGCGGCATATGGACGGGGTGAAACGGTGGATGCCGGGGGTGGGTTTTCACGAGGTCATTATCGAAACCCCTCTTCATGATGCCTTCATAGCACTACGAGGTGACGAAGAGATACATGATCTGCTCCAGGTGTACCTCGAGCGGTATCGATCCATCTCCCAGGACAAGCGGATCGAGCTGATCACCCTCTTCAAAAACCACGGAGAGCAGGCGGGCACCTCCCTTCCGCATCCCCACTCCCAGTTGGTTGCCACTCCCGTTGTTCCGTCCCATATTCGTCACCGCCTCGAGGAGGCCATGAGACATTTCGACAACCATGGCGAATGTGTCTTCTGCGCCATGCTCCGGGAGGAGATCCGATACCAGGAGAGGATCATCCTGGAGGATGACTACTTTGTTGCCTTCGTCCCGTATGCGGCCTTTTCCCCCTTCCACACCTGGATCCTCCCCAAGCGCCATGTCGCCTCCTTCGGCGACACTGCCCCTGATGAGATCGGCAGCCTCGCCAAAACCCTGAAGGCCGTCCTCGCCAAGCTCTATTATGGTCTTGACGATCCAGATTTTAACTACGTCATCCGCTCGGTCCCGAGCGACGGACGAGGGATCAGGAGCTTCCACTGGTACATCAGCATCGTCGTCCGAATGACCAAGGCCGCCGGATTCGAGCTCGGATCGGGGATGTTCATTAACCCGGCCCTTCCCGAGGAGGACGCCGGGTTTCTCCGTGAGGTGAAGGTCTGACCCCCATGGCTTGTCTCTCAACGCTCACAACATCCATTGATCCGTTAGGGCTTTGAAGGGCACGGATCAACCCTGATGGAGAGGGGAATTCCTGTTGGACGTTGGGAGTTACAGCAAACAACTGACAAAGGGGAGCAGCTCCAACTTCTACTACGCCTTCCTCTTCCTGCCCAAGGAAAAGCGGGACGCCATCCACGCCGTCTATGCCTTCTGCCGTCACCTAGACGACATCGTCGATGAAAACCCGCGTCGCGAGGAAGCAGAAGAGCAACTCAAGCGGTGGCGGGAGGAGCTGGACCGGTGCTTCCGTGGCGAGGCGGCACACCCCATTACGGTCAAGCTTGAAGATGTCTTGAGATGTTTCACGATCCCAAAGGGGTATTTCGAGCTGGTGGTCGACGGGGTGGAGATGGACCTCAGGAAGGTCCGGTATGAGACCTTCGAGGAGCTCTATGAATACTGCTACCGGGTCGCCTCGGCTGTCGGGCTCATCTGCATCGAGATCTTCGGCTACGAAAGCCCCACCGCCAAGGCGTACGCCGAGAACTTAGGCGTCGCGTTCCAACTGACAAACATCATGCGGGACCTGGCTACCGACGCCATGCGAGGAAGGATCTACCTCCCCCAGATCGAACTCCGGCAATTTGGCTACCGTGAGGAAGACCTTCTCAAGGGTCGCTACAACGCTCCCTTCGTGGAGCTGATGCGGTTTCAGGCCTCCCGCGCCAAGGAATACTTCCGAAAGGCAGAGGCTTCCCTGGCGAGAGAGGACCGCCCCTCAATGCTGGCCGCGGAGATCATGCGTGGGATCTACTACCAGCTCCTTCAGGAGATCGAGGGGACATCGTATAACGTGTTCGAACGAAAGATCACCCTGCCCAAATCCCGAAGGTTCCTGATCGCCCTCCACATTTGGCTGAGGAGCATGCTCCTCCCTGATCACTAAAAGAGGTTCCAGGAGGGTGAGGGCCTTTGGAGGCCTTCCTCAGGCAGGCTCCCCATAGACCTCTTCCAGCGGCTCGAACCTCGTGTACTCCCTGAAAAAGGTCAGCTTCACAGTCCCGGTGGGACCGTTTCGCTGCTTGGCGATGATGATCTCCGTCGTCCGGTCATCGGCGGCAGATGGATCCTTGCGTTTGTAGATACTGGGCCGGTAGAGGAAGGCGACCAGGTCCGCGTCCTGCTCGATGGCCCCAGACTCCCGGAGATCGGCGAGCTGAGGCCGCCCTTCCTCCCGCTCCTCGGCCCGACGGGAGAGTTGTGAAAGGGCCACCACGGGGACGTTTAGCTCCTTGGCCATGGCCTTCAGCCCCCGACAGATCTCGGCGATCTCCTGCTGGCGGTTCTCCGCCCTTCCCCTCCCCTGGAGGAGCTGCAGATAATCGATGATCACCAGTTGGAGATTCTGTTCGGCCTTGAGCCTTCTCGCCTTGGCCCGCATCTCGAGGACCGTGTTCCCCGGGGTATCGTCGATGAAGATGGGGGCCTCCGAGAGGCGACTGGCGGCATCGATCAGGGGCCGCCAATCCTTCTCACCGCTCAAATATCCTGTCCTGACCTTGTTAGAGTCCACCCGGGCCTCGGAACAGAGCATCCGGAGGGCGACCTGCTCCATGGACATCTCCAGGCTGAAGATGGCGACGGGGAGCCGCTCCACGATGGCCGCGTGCTGCGCGACCCCCAAGCTGAAACTCGTCTTCCCCATGGAGGGCCGGCCGGCGATGACGACGAAGTCCGAAGGCTGAAGCCCTGCCGTCATCTCATCGAACTTCCGGAAGCCTGTCGGAATGCCGGTGACAAGGCTTTTCCGGCCGTGGAGCCTCTCGATCAGCTCGAAGGTCCCCTTCAGGACATGCTTCAGGGGGGTGAAGGCGCGGGAGATCCGATCCTGGGAGATCTCGAAAACCCTTCGCTCCGCCAGATCGAGGAGTTCATCCACGTCCTCCCGCTCGGCGTACCCCGCTCCCACCAAGTCGGTGGCCACCCGGATCAGATCCCTGAGGACGGCCTTGTCCCGAACGATCCTGGCGTGATAGCTCACGTTCGCGGCCGTGGGGACCACATCCAGGAGCTGGGTCAGGAAGGATGCCCCCCCGACCTCCTCCAGCTCCTTCCGGCGGGTGAGTTCGTTGCTCAGCGTGACGAGATCGACCGGCTCGCCTCGGTCGAAGAGGCCGATGGAGGCGGCATAGATCTTCCGGTGGGCCTCCCGGTAGAAATGCTCCGGCTTGAGGATCTCCAGGGCCTTGAGCAGGGCCTCCCGGTCCTGAAGAATCGCCCCGAGAACTGCGACCTCTGCTTCAAGGGCCTGCGGGGGGATCCGCTCCTGAGCCTGATCGAGGGTCCCTGTTCGTCGATCCCGAAGCTGCCCGGCCATCCCAGTGCTCCTTAGGCTGGCTGAACAGCCAGCGTCAGTTCCATCGTCATCTCGGGGTGAACCCTGATGGGGACCCTGTACTCGCCAACGGCCTTGATGGGCTCCTCCAGGAGGATCTTCTTCCGATCCACCATGACGCCCTGCTTTTCGAGGGCCTGGGCGATGTCCGACTTGGTGACGGAGCCGAAGAGCTTCCCTTGTTCCCCCGCCCGCCGGTGCAAGACGATGGTCAGAGAGGCGATCCGTTGGGACAGGACCTCCGCCTCCTTTTTCACCCGTTCCTGCCTGAGCTTCCCTTGGGAGACCAGCTCCTCGAGGGCCTTCAGGTTCGCACGGGATGCCTCGACGGCCACCTTCCTCGGGATCAGGAAGTTACGGGCGTAGCCATTGGCAACCTCCGCGATCGTCCCGGCCTTTCCGAGTTTCGCCACCTCTTCCAGTAAGATCACCTTCATGTTGCCCTCCGATGTTCGGTGTTGGATGCTCGATGCTCGAACATCGAACATCGAGCCTTAGCTCCACTAGGCCATCTCGGCAGCGAAGGGGAGGAGGGCAAGGTTCCTGGCCCGTTTGATGGCGATGGTCAGTTGCCGCTGATGGTAGGCACAGTTGCCTGAGATCCGGCGGGGAACGATCTTCCCCCGGTCAGTGATGTAGTTCCTCATCCGCTTGACATCCTTGTAATCAATCACCTCAATCTTGTCCATACAGAACCTGCAGATCTTCTGACGGCGCAGGCTCCTTCGTCGCTTGAGCATAGCATCCTCCCTCCAATCGCGGTCCACGGTTCATGGAAACGCGTCACGGCCGGTCATGCAGGGTGCCCCGGGAACCGTGGACCGTTGATCGTGCAGCGAAAGGGCTCAGAAAGGTGGCTCGTCGGCTTCCAGGCTGCGATGCTCCTCGTCCGATTCAGATGGTTCCGGAGCAGGGCCTTTCCGGCCCCCGATGAATTGGACACGTTCTGCGACCACCTCGTGCTTGCTCCGCCGTTGGCCCTCGGGGGTCTCCCAGGACCGTTGCTGGAGGTGCCCCTCCACCAGGGTTGTCCTGCCCTTGGCCAGATACTCAGCGCAGTTCTCAGCCTGCTTTCCCCAAACGACGATGGTGATGTAGCAGACCTCGTCGCGCTTCTCGCCGGCCTGGGTCGTGTAGGTGCGATTCACAGCGAGGTCAAAGTTGCAGACGGGAGAGCCGTTCGGGGTGTAACGGAGCTCGGGATCCTTGGTCAGATTGCCCAGCAAGATCACCTTGTTGAAGCTGGCCATCTTACGACGCCTCCTCTGCTGAAACCGCCACTTCCTCAGCAGGGTTCGCCTCCAAAGGGGGCTTCTTCGGCTCCGTGACCCTCACCACGAGGTGCCTCAAGACCGCCTCATTGAGCTTGATATGCCTCTCCTGCTCGTTGATGAGCTTGGCATCGCCCGTGAAGCGGATCAGGGCATAATACCCCTCCTTCCGCCTCTTGATCTCGTAAGCCAGACGTTTCTTGCCCCACCGTTGGACCTCCAGGACCTCGCCCCCCTCACGGGCGATGACGTCCTGGGCAGCCTTGAGCTCGGTCTCTACTGCCTCCTCGGCAAGAGCGGGGTCCAGGATGAACACGAACTCGTATAACCTCAATGCCTCACCTCCCCTCTCTGTAAGCGTTCAGCGTTCAGCCTTCGGGACGACGGTTGAAACGGTTCTGGGCCACCTCGAGTCCCTGTCCCATGATGACCTCTACAGCATCCGCGCCCCGCTCGACGACATCCATTGCTGTTTCCTTCTCATCCTCCTCGAAGGGGGCGAGGACGTAGTCGGTGGGATCGACGCCTCCCCCAGGATGGCCGATGCCGAGCTTCACACGGACGAAGTCTGAGGTCTGAAGCTCCTCCTGGATGGAACGGACCCCTTTGTGGCCGCCATGGCCCCCGCCCGCCACGACCTTGAGCCTCCCGGAGGGGAGATCCAGGTCATCGTGGACGACGATCAAGCGGGAGGCGGGAAGCTGTAAAGTCTGGAGCCAGGCCCGAACAGGACCTCCACTCCTGTTCATGAAGGCGAGGGGCTCTACGAGGACAACCTCCTCCCCTTGGAGCTTAGTGGCGAAGTAAAGGGCGTTGTACCGCTTCCCCCGCTTCTCGGGCTGGAGGCGCTGGACCAGTTCAGCCATCACCATGAACCCCAGGTTGTGTCGAGTGCCTTCGTAGACCGGGCCTGGATTCCCCAATCCCACGATCAGCCACAACCTATCCCTCACTCCGCGGCCTTGGTAGGCGCCTTCTCAGCCTCGGGAGCGACCTCGGTGGTAACCTCCGGCACGGCCGCCTCGACCACCTCCACGTGAGGAGCCACCACGGAGGCCACCGTCAGGTTCAGATCCTCCAGCACCCGGACCCCCTCGGGGACCTTCAGATCGCGCACGTGGAGGGAATCGCCCAAATCGAGACCGCTCACGTCCACCTCGATCCGGTCGGGGATGGCCAGGGGCAGGCACTCCACCTCCATCTCCCGGAGGCTCTGGTCCACGATCCCGCCCTTGAGTTTACCTGCCGCCTCGCCGACCAGGACCAAGGGGACGGCAACGGTGATCTTCCGCTCCATGGAGATCTCCTGGAAATCCGCGTGGAGCAGGACGGCCCGAACCGGGTGCCGTTGCAGCTCCTTGAGGATCACCGTCCGGGTGCCACCATCCCCTTCCAGGGAAAGCCTGATGAGGACGTTCTCCCCCCCTTCGAGAACCTTCAAGAGCTCCTGGGGATTGACCACGATAGGAAGCCCTCCCCCTTCCCCCCCGTAGACGACGGCGGGGAGGAGATGTTTCTGCCGGAGCTTCTTGGAGGCCTCCTTCCCCCTCCCCTGCCGAACCTCCGCCTTCAGATCGACGAACTGCATCACAACCTCCCTAGACGTTAGACAGCAGTCTTTTTTCAGACGAAGAGTGAGCTGACTGATTCCTCATTGTGAATCCGCTTGATGGCCTCACCCAGGAGGGAAGCTACCGAGAGAACGGTGAGCTTCTTCGAGGACTTCTCTCCCAGGGGGATGGTATTCGTGACCACCACCTCGTCGATAGGCGAGGCCTCGATCCGATCGATGGCCTGCCCTGAGAGGACCGCATGGGTGCAGCTTGCATAAATCCTCCGCGCCCCCTGATCCCTCAGGGCCTTGGAAGCCTTGGTCAGGGTGCCGGCCGTATCCACGATGTCATCGATGATGATGATGTCCTTCCCCTCCACCTCGCCAACGACGTGCATGATCTGGGCCTCGTTGGGGCCGACCCGCCTTTTATCGACGACGGCCAGGGACGCCCCCAGGCGCTTCGCAAAGGCCCTGGCCCGTTCCACGCCCCCGGCATCGGGAGAGACGACGACCGTCTCGTCCTGCCAGGTCTGCTGCTTAAAGTACTCGAGCTGCACCGGTGTGGCGTAGAGATGATCCACCGGGATGTTAAAGAAGCCCTGAATCTGGCCTGCATGGAGATCCAGGGTGAGGACCCGGTTCACCCCGGCAGCCGTGATGAGGTCCGCCACCAGCTTGGCAGAGATGGGAACCCTGGGTTGGACCTTCCGATCCTGCCTGGCATAACCGTAATAGGGAAGGACCGCCGTGATCCGCAAAGCCGAGGCCCGTTTCAGGGCATCGACCATGATCAATAACTCCATCAGATGATGATCGACCGGCGGGCAGGTGGGTTGGATGACGAAGACATCAGCTCCCCTCACGTTCTCGAAGATCTGGACGAAGACCTCCCCGTCGGCGAACCGGGAGACATCGGCCGCCCCTAGCGGGAGCCCCAGGTGGTCAGCAATCTCGTGAGCAAGCTGAAGGTTCGCATTGCCTGAAAAACCGATCAGCTTCGCCATCTCCCCCCTCATTTGGCAATTGGTTCGAGACCTTCCCCTGAGCCGATCACTGCAGAACCATTCTAGTCGATCTGGATTAACTTGTCCACCCAGTTCAACCCGTGACCCAGGGCAAACGCATCTTATCCAGCTAGGACTTTGAGCAAGTAGTTGTCATTCCACGCGGCTTTCAGCCGTTTTGCCTTCATGCCACACTTGGCCGTCTTTTCGTGTCGCAGCAGGTTCAAGGCTATGTGTCTCAGCACCGCAAAGTTTTGCGGCGCATGCTCTTTCCGAATGCGGCTCTCATCTTCCCGGAACGCCACGTCGAGGACCCAGTGCACCGAATTCTCAATCCCCCAGTGGCTGCGGACCGCAGAGGCGAATTGAGCGGCATCGCGCTCCAAACTGGACAGATAGTAGCGCGTTTCTTTGGTGGTTTCCTGCCCGATCTGCCGCTCCGCTTCGACCATCCCGATACTGCGGAGCCCCGGCCATAACGGTTTGCCGGTGACCGCCGTCAACCACTCGACCTCTGAGGTGATCCAGTGCCGACGGATTTCGATGCGGCCATGATCCCCATCCACCGTTTGATGCAACTCACCGTTGAGGTCTGCAAACGCCGTGGCCTGAGCCTCCTCAAAGAGTTCTTTCACAGCTTCATACAACACCCCTTGATTGCCTTTGAGGGCCAGCACATAGTCCGCCTCTTGCTCCAGAATTTGCGCCGCGATCGCTTCCTGGCACCCCATCGCATCGATGGTCACGATGCAGCCGGAGAGCTCCAACACCTGCAAGAGGGCAGGAATGGCCGTGATTTCATTCGACTTTTCATCCACCTTGACTTGGCCCAACACCAGGCGATTGGCCGAGGCCCACGCACTCACCAGGTGGATAGCGGCCTTCCCATTCGCCTTATCATGGGACCGCCGCAGCTGTTTGCCATCCACGGCAATCACCTGGCCTTGGGTCACCTCATATACCGCTCGAATCCAGTCGAGAAAACATGCCTGAAACTCCTTCGGGTCCAAGCGCGCAAACACCCGAGCAAACGTATCATGCGACGGGATGCCATTCTGGAGGTCCAAAAACCGCCCCAACCAGTCCCGTTTGGCTTTGCCATAATTTTCGATATCGACCCACGTCTCGGCCCCGCAAATCACGGCACAAATCGCAGTGGTGATGATGTTGATCAATGGATGAAGCTTGGTGCGATCAATTCTCGGGTCCGTCACATGAGAAAAATGCGCCTGGATGGTCGCCGTGGGGTGCTGACTCATGGTTGTCCTCCTCCATTATTCGGTTGGACAACCATTATCGTCTCTCCCTCCCCTGAAATCAACTTTAGATGCGTTTGCCCTGAGTCCGTGATGAAGCACGTGCCATACAACAGCATCTTGCTGATCCTGTTTGGCCTTTTTCTGGTACTCCAGGCCGGCCAGCTCCACGCGCAGGAGCCGACAATCATCTACCTCTACAATGACCTGGGGCGGCTGCTCCGGGTCATCAATGAAAACAATGAGTGTGCGACGTACACGTATGATGCGGTTGGGAACATTCTTTCGATTACACGCGCGACAAACTGCCTGCAACCTCCCGCCATTGAGAGCCTGTCGCAGGAGACGGCGAAGGCCGGCGACACCGTGTGCATGACCATCACGGGGACCAACTTCCTTGGGGCGACGGTGACAACTGACAATCCTGAGGTCCAGATCACTCGCATGCGGGTGACGGAGACGAGCATCGAGGTCTGTCTCGTCATCTCGTTATTCTCTGCCATTGGGCCCACAAAGATCACTATCACCACGCCCGCCGGCTCAGTCGAGCGCAGCTTTAACATCGAGCTTCCCAACCCAACGATCATTACTCAGAATGAACTCATAGCGAGTAGCGGCTAAGAAGTATTGAAAGTTACTCGAAAATTAATCATGGAATACGCCAGGAGTCGGAAGCCCTTGCGTGTTTCTGGGAGGCGATCGTAACTGATCACCAGTTTCCGGTAGGTATCCTGCCAGCCGAACGTTCGTTCGACCTTGTAGCGTTCTTGGTAGAGGGTTTTGTTGAACCAACGAAATTTGCGTGCAATGGCCATCGGCTCTTTGGTATTTCTCCGGTTCGGAGCGATGACGGGCACCAGTCCAGCGGCCCGGATACGGGCCTTGTTATCCTGGGAATCAAATCCGGAGTCCAGGGTCAGGGCCGATCCTGTGAGGTCAATCCCGATGGCCGAGGTGAAGTGGACAAGGTTGCCCAAGGTTTCCGGCAAGATGATCGAATCATGCTGATTCACCGGCTTGACGGAGATCGGACCGAGAACGAATCCGGTATTGTCCGTGATGGTCAACTCTTTTTCCCCTTTCTGGTGCTTATGGCCCGAATAGCCAATGCCGAGGCCCCTTTTTTTACCACCATGTTCGAACCGTCTCCATGGAGGATCGAAGGATCCAGTTGATCGGTCTCTCGGAGGTGGATCACCGATGCCTCAAAGAGGGCCTGAGAGGAGCCGTTTTTCGACCACCGATTGTGCCACTTGTAGACATTGGTCCAGTGCAGTTCATTTCTTCGGGTCTTGAGTTGGTTCCACTGAATCCCCGTATGGAGAACGTATAAGATATAGTTGAAAATCTTGTAGAGCGAAAGCTTGGGTTCCGGTCCTTTCACGGGTTTCTTCAGATGCGGAGCTATGGACCCATTGAAGTCTTTACGGGAAACCTTCTTGGGAATGCTATTGTAGCGAAATTTTCTCTCTTCAACGGTTGTTACGATGTCCATAGAAATGTACCCCCCTACGGAGAAAGTGCTGCCGCGCGC
>JACQHM010000057.1 GCA_016199025.1 Candidatus Methylomirabilota bacterium
AGCGCCTCGATGTTCACGCCGATCCCTGGGACCCCGGGCCAGTCGCTCCCGAAGATCACCTTATGGGCGATCCGCTCCAGACGGGGGAAATACTGAAGGAGGTTCTTGGGAGGGAGACCCGAGATCTCCAGGGAGACATTCTCGTGCAACTGGGCCAGGAAAAAGGCCTGGTCATACCAGAAGCCCCGACCCCCATGGGCCAGGACAAGGGGAAGGTCCGGGAAGTCCACGGCCACGTCGTCCACGAAGAGGGGATCGGCGTATTTCACCCTGGAACCCTTGAAGACTGAGGAGCCGGTATGGATCAGGACGGGGATCTGGAACTCCTCGGCTGTCGCGTAAAGACGGTAGAGCCTTCGGTCGTTGGCATAGAAGTGCTGGTGGGGGGGGTGGAGCTTCAGACCCTGGCAGCCCAGATCCAGGACACATCGTCGAAGCTCCGTGGCAGGATCGGTGACCAGATGAGGGTTGATATTACAGAAGGGGATCAGCCTTCGGCTTTTGGCGCAAAACTCGGCGACATATTCGTTCGTGACGGTCCCAACACAAATGGGGGAGTATTCTGCCAGGATGACGCCGTAGTCCACCCCGGCCTCTTCCAGAAGCCTCTCCATGGCCTCGGGCTCCGCAACCCCATCGGGGCCTAAGACCCGTTCCACGCCTGACGTTTCCCGGAACGTGGAGAGCCACCGGCGGACCCAGGGATACTCCCGCTCGCGACTGGCCAGATGGAGATGGAAGTCGATGATCACCGCGAACCCCCACCGGGAAGATTGGGTTGCGGGGCTAACTATACGCCTTTTCTCTCGACAAGTCCATCCATTTTCACTGGAGAAACACCTGAATGCCACACTTGTGGCATAACCGGAGTCAGTCCGGGCAGCCTGCCTGTCTTAAGGACCCTCGCAGATCCTGACCTCAAAGGGCCCTGTGACGACCTTTTCCACGGAAAGGCCCTCTATGGCTTGAGGGATCGCTTGTTCAATCTCAGGGGTCATCTGTTCCAGATACACCCTAAGGACCAAGCGACCGGTGGCCGCCGACCGGCCAATGCCGACCCCAACAACACCAGGGATCGCCATGAGGGCATCCTCGTGCCGCCGCTGGACTGCCATCGCCGCCTGAAGCTCCTGCTCGTTCACCTTCGGTGCTCCTCCTGCGGCTGCCTCATCAGAGATTGAGGCGCATCCGACGATTGTCGCCCCAGAGGCCGATAGAACGTCGCTGATCTTGTTGGCCAAGGTAGCGGTGGAACTCCCGGCGACGAGAAGTCCCACAGGGCGCGGGCAGTTGGCCACATTTTCGACGATCAGGGACCCCGAATCCCCCCCTGCGCTGAAGGTGCCGGGGGTGATAAGAAACTGTCCAACAAACCTGGCAATCCGAGTCCGAGACCGCGGGCTGCATTTTAACGGATAGGGGAGAATAGCCGTCACATTAATGTCGGAGATGGTGCCGGTGGTTAACCCTGTCGTCCTCCCGCTCTTCTTCACCTCCATCCCGATGACCGGGTTCACGATCGTCGAAGAGGGCTGCCCGATGTCCAGGATGGATCCATTGGTGCTCACCTGCCCCTCTCGAATGGCTGCGGTGGCCGCATCGATCTTGTTCGTCTTGAGCAAGCCGAAGCGGATCGGTTTAAACCAGGAAAGATCGGCAACGATATCCCCTGAGATGACTTGACACTCGACATCGATAAGCCCAGGTTGGTCAATATCGTCCCCGGCCGAGCCCTTATTGCTGAGGGCGAGGACATGGTTGTTGCTGAGGACTTCAAGTTGACCTCCTCTGTTGACCAAGGCTCCGAGGGTCCCGCTGCAGCAAAACAGGAGTGTTCGGTCCCTCACGTTTCCGCCAGAGACCCCTAAGAGGATCGGACGGGATTGCCTTGTCTGGTGAGCAGGACCCCCATCCCCTTGTCCCATTCCAGGGATGCTAAAGACCAATAGGAAGGATAATAGCCCTGTACGATAGAAACTAAGCAATCTTTTCATCGCTTCCTCCTTCGATCAGCCCCACTTCCTGACATCCACGATCTTCCTGTCAGCCTCACGCAGGGTGCCGGCAGGAACCACCTCGATCTCGGCCCGGAGCTTGAGGATGTCCCGGATCGTCTTCTGAAGCTCAGCCAAGAGCGGGGTTTGATTCACGTCTTCCTTCAGCTCGATCCTGAAGGTCATCTCGTCCTGATAGCCTCTCCGATCCACAACCACCTGCCAGCGGGCGATCGCGGGGAAACGGCCCACGATCTCCTCCACCTGTCTGGGATGGACAAACATCCCTCGGACTTTCGTCGCCTCTCCCACCCGGCCAAAGATCCCCAGGAGCCTCTTCGAGGTTCGGCCGCACGGGCAGGGTTCCTCCACAAAGGCCGACAGGTCCCCCGTGCCGAACCGGATCAGGGGATAGACCTTATTGAAGACGGTGACGACCACCTCCCCGGGCTCTCCCGGCCTTTTGGGTTCTCCTGTCTCGTGATCCACGATCTCGACAAGGACCTCTTCAGAAAGGTGCATCCCTGCGGCAAAAGGACATTCGTATGCCACGGCCCCGAGGTCGGCGGTTCCGTACCCTTGGCGGACGAGGACCTTGAATTTTTCCTCTAATGCCTTTCTTAACGTTTCAGGGAGCATCTCTCCGCCGACAAAGGCAACCTCTAATGAAAGATCCTTCTTCACATCGAACCCCAGCTCCTCGGCTTTCTCAGCAATCACCATGAGAAAACTTGGGGTCCCGACATACCCCGTGACTGGAAGGTCACGCAGAACCCTGGCTTGAAGTTCGCTATTCCCCGTCCCGGCAGGGATGACAATGCACCCGACCAAGGAGAGGCCATTATCCATCATCATCCCGCCCGGGGTGAAGTGGTAGGCAAAGCAGTTCTGGACCAGGTCCCCCTTTCGAAATCCTGCTGCATACAACGCCCTTCCCATCCCGAAATAGCCGGCTTCCCTTCCTTCGGGGTCGTAGATGGGGCCGGGGGAGATATAGATCCTCCGGAGCTCCTCCATGGGGACTCCCAACAGATCACCGAAAAGGAAGGCCTGCTTCTGTCGATCGACCAGTTCCGATTTCTTGAGAACGGGAAGCCTCCGAAGATCGTCAGGTCCCTGGATCTCCTGGGGCCTGACCTGGGCCTCGTCCAATCGGATTTTGGTCCCTTTCGAGTGGGCGTAGGCATGCTGGACGATGGTCTGGAGCTGGGCTCGTTCATAGGTTCGACGCTCTTCAAGGGGCATCACCTCCTCAGGGTCAAAGTACCCCGTAGTTCGCCGGTCCCGGTCCTTCAGCATCTCTCACCTCCCATGGTCGGGCGTTGAAAGCCATTCGGACAAGAATACTTGGGGTGTCCTGTCGGAATGCCCTGTACCGGCCACCGCTTCGGGCATAGAATCTATCTCTCTTCCAGGAGGCATGTCAAGGTTTTTCCTGAAATCTCTTGACCTTTCTCCCTATCTGGCTACAATAGGGGGCATATAACCATCAGCCGTCAGCCATCAATGGAGACACTAAGGGTCGAGGAGCTGCATCTCAGCTTCAAAGGGATCAAAGCCATCGACGGGATCACCTTTGGCGTCGAGGAGGGAGAGATCTTTGCCATCATCGGCCCAAACGGGGCCGGGAAGACATCGGTCTTAAACTGCATCAGCGGCTTCTACCGGCCTGAAAGAGGGAGGATCTTCTTGGACGGGACGGAGATCACCACCCTTCCTCCCCACAAGCGGGCTACCCTCGGGCTTACCAGGACCTTTCAGAATGTCGAGCTGTACCGGAGCGGGACGGTGGTGGCCAATGTCCTAGCCGGAAGGGTCCCGAAGATGAGGCGGGGGATCATCGCCGCCGGGATCTACTGGGGGTTGAAGCAACGGGAGGAGATCCATCACCGGATCAAGGCCGAGGAGATCCTGGATTTTCTCGACCTGGAGGAGCACCGATACCGGATCGTCCGTGAGCTCTCCTACGGCATCCAAAAAAGGGTCGAGCTCGGAAGGGCCCTGGCCCTGGAGCCGAAACTCCTCCTCCTTGACGAGATCATGGCCGGCCTGACCGTCGATGAGAAGCTGGACATGGCTCGCTACATCCTTGAGCTGAAGGAGGTCAGGAAGATCCCGATCATCTTGATTGAACACGATATGGGGGTGGTCATGGACCTGGCTGATCGGGTCCTGGTCATGGACTATGGCAGGACGATTGCGTTGGGGATTCCGAAGGTGGTCCAGGAAGATCCCACGGTGGTCCAGGCCTACCTGGGGGCTGCATGAAGACCTTGAATCGTCCATGGCTGACCACTGAAAATACCTTCCCAAAGCTCCTCCTGAAACGGGCCAGAGAGCACCCGAAACGGGTCGCTTACCGGGAGAAGGCCCTCGGGATCTGGCGCCCCTTGACTTGGGGAGAACTCTACGAGCGCGTGAGGGCCTTCGCCCTCGGCCTGACCACGTTGGGGTTTCAACCAGGGGATACGCTCGCCATTATCGGCGACAACCGACCGGAGCTCTTCATCGCCTCCCTCGCCGCCCAGGCGATGGGAGGGTCCTCCCTGGGCCTCTATCAGGATAGCCTCCCCGAGCAGCTCCAAGAGCTCCTTGACTGGTCCGACGCCCGATTCATCCTGTGTGAAGACCAGGAACAGACCGATAAGATGCGGAAGATCAGGGAGGGGCTCCCGAAGGCGGAGCGGGTCATTGTGGACGATCCCAAAGGGATGTGGCGGTATTTCCCTGACCCGTGGCTGATCACCGTCGAGGAGGTCGAAAGGCTGGGAAGGGAGCGAGGCCGGGAGGAACCAGGGGTCTTTGAGGGAACGATTGAGAAAGGAAAGGGGGGCGATGTCGCCATCCTTTGCCTCACCTCTGGGACGACAGACCTTCCCAAGATGGCCCTCCTGACCCACAGGAACCTCATGAGCCAGGGGTTGAACCTCTTGGCGATTGACCCGGTCCGTCCCAGCGACGAGTTCGTCTCCTACCTCCCCTTCGCCTGGATCGGTGAGCAGATGATCTCCCTGACCCTCCATCTCCTGGTCGGCTTTACCATCAACTTCCCCGAGGAGCCCGAGACGGCCCTTCGGGACTTCCGGGAGATCGGCCCCCACCTCACCTTCTCTTCCCCCAAGTTCTACGAGGGCCTCCACGCCGGGATCACCTCCCGGATCCTCGATTCGGGAAGACTCCGGCGGTGGATCTACGAGTGGTCCTTGAAGCTAGGGGAACAGGCCGTCGAGCTGGAGGCGGAAGGGAAGCGGGTCCCCGTCTGGAGACGGCTCCTGAGAAGGACCCTCTGTTCCTGGCTGGCCTACCGGCCGGTCCTCGACAAGGTAGGATTAAAACGGATGAGGGTCGCCTGGAGCGGGGGGGCGGCTCTAGGCTCCGATTATTTTCGGTTCTTCCGCGCGCTAGGACTCAACCTCAAACAGATCTACGGCCAGACGGAGATCTGTGGCATCTCCACCGTTCATCCTCCCGGGGAGGTCAAGTTCTGGACCATGGGCCGCCCGATCCTGGAGACCGAGGTCCGGATCATGGACGACGGGGAGATCCTCTCCAGGAGCGCAAGCGTCTTCCAGGGTTACGACAAGAACCCCGAGGCGACGACCAAGGCCCTTCGGGACGGATGGCTCCACTCCGGCGACTATGGGGCCATTGACGACGATGGCCACGTCATCTGCTTCGACCGGATGGCTGACGTGATTACCCTGAAAGATGGGACCGTTGTGGCCCCCCAGGTTGTGGAGAACATGCTGAAGTTCACCCCTTGGGTCCTGGAGGCCTGGGTGGTCGGGCCGGACCGGCCGTATCTTTCGGCCATCCTGAACATCGATAGGCGGACCGTGGGGAAATGGGCGGAGGATCAGGGGATCGCTTACACGAGCTACATGGACCTCTCCCAGAAGCCCCAGGTCTTGGATCTCCTGGGCCAGGTGATCCGCGAGGCGAACAAGCGGATGAAGCGGGAGTGGCGGATCATGCGGTTCGTCTCCCTCTACAAGGAGTTCCACCCCGATGACGACGAGCTGACCCGGACGAGAAAACTCAGGAGGCGCTTCCTCCTGGAAAAATACGCGGACCTAGTCGAGGCCCTCTATACGGACCGGGACCGGTTCGACGTCTCCATCACCGTCCGGTACGAGGACGGGTCCCTCGCGACGATGAGGACCCTGTTGGCCATCAGGACGATCCCGGAGGAGTGAGATGGAGTATTGGCTCCAATTGGTCACCACAGGCCTTTCCATCGGGAGCATCTACGCCGTCATCGCCTTGGGTTTCGTGATCATCTACAAGGCGACCAAGATCTTTAACTTCGCCCATCCCGAACTGGTCCTCTTCGGCGGGTATCTCGCCATCGTCTTGGTCCATTACCTCCCCTTCCCCCTGGCCATCCTCGCGACAATCCTGATCGCCGGGCTTCTTGGCTTTGTCATCGAACGCCTCTTCATGCGCCCCCTCTTCGGCCAGCCCCTCCTCTCCGTGATCATTGTCACCCTGGCCCTGGGCTACATCATCAGAGGGTTCCTCATCGGCCTGTGGGGTGTCGATACGAAAACCTTCCCCCCTTACCTCCCGACGGGGACGGTTGACGCGGCTGGTGTCGCGATCCCTCTGGCCGGCCTCTTTGCCCTGCTGACCGCCCTTGCCCTGCTCTCCCTCCTCCTGGCCTTCTTCCACTATACCAGGATCGGGATCGCCATGCGGGCTGTTGCGAACGATCAGCTTTCGGCCTCCAGTTTGGGGGTCAGCTTAAGGAGGATCTTTGCCTACTCCTGGGCCATCGCTTCCATCGTCGGGGCCATCGGTGGAATTGTCCTGGGCAACTGGCTCGGTGTGAACATCGCCCTGGCGGGAAGCGGCCTGAAGGTGGTTGCGGCCATCCTCTTGGGAGGCCTGGACAGCATCCCGGGAGCGATCCTTGGGGGATTCCTCCTGGGCCTCGTTGAGAACGTCATCGGCGGTTGGGTGGACGCCCACCTCCTCTATGGATTTAAAGACATCGTTGCCTTCGTCTTGATCCTCCTCGTCCTGCTCGTAAAGCCCTACGGGCTCTTCGGCACGGAACACATTGAACGCCTCTGATTAAGATGAGATGCCCTGCCTGCCAGCACGAGAATAGCCAGGCGGCCAAGTTCTGCGAGGAATGCGGGACGAGGCTGATCCGGGCCTGTTCTCGCTGTGGCCAGGAGGTGAGCCCGAGGGCCAAGTTCTGCCCCGAATGTGGGCAGAGCCTTGCGGAAGCCCCACCCGCCGGTCGCTTTGGGTCCGCCCAGGCCTACACCCCCAAACATCTGGCTGAGAAGATCCTCCAGTCCAAGAGCGCCCTCGAAGGGGAGCGGAAGCAGGTCACGGTGCTCTTCTGCGACATCGTGGAATCCTCCCGGCTGGCCGAGCGGTTGGACCCGGAGGAGATGCACCAGCTCATGGACCGGGCCCTCCGGCTCATGGCCGAGGCGGTCCACCGTTACGAGGGGACCGTGAATCAGTTCCTGGGGGATGGGATCATGGCCCTCTTCGGGGCGCCCGTGGCCCTGGAGGATCATGCCTTCCGGGCCGTCCAGGCGGCGCAGGCGATCCGGGAGACCTTAAGCGGGTATAGCGAACAGCTCAAACAGGAACGCGGCGTGGAGCTCCACCTGCGCCTGGGCCTGAACACCGGGCTGGTCGTGGTGGGCCGGATCGGCGATGACCTGCGGATGGACTATAGCGCCGTGGGGAACACCACCCACCTGGCGGCTCGGATGCAGGCCCTGGCCGAGCCAGGGACGATTCTCATCACGGAGGCCATGCACCGCCTGGTGGAGGGGTACATCAAGAGCGAGGCCCTGGGGCCGGTCCAGGTCAAGGGGCAGAGCGAGCCGGTCTCAGTGTACAAGGTGACCGGCCGGCGGCGGTGGCGAAGCCGCCTGGAGGTGAGCGCCGAACGAGGGCTGACCCCACTGGTGGGCCGCCGGCGGGAGCTGGACGTCCTGCACGACTGCCTGGCTCGCGTCAAGGCGGGGCGCGGGCAGGTGGTGGGGATCGTGGGGGAGCCGGGGGTCGGGAAGTCGCGCCTCCTCTACGAGTTTCGCAAGTCCCTGGAAGGGGAGCAGGTCACCTGGCTCGAGGGCCACTGTGTGGCCTATGGCCAGGCCACGCCCTATCTGCCGATTCTGGAGATCCTCCGGACGAACTTTCAGCTCGAGGAGGGGGATAACCCGCTCCAGATCCAGGAGAAGCTTCGCCAGGGCCTCCGCTCCCTCGACCCGGCCCTTGAGGGGATCCTCCCGTTCCTCGGCGAGCTGTTCACCCTTCCCGGCGAGGACGACCCCCTCCAACACATGGACCCCAAGGACAAACGGCAGAAGACCTTCGAGGCGATTCGGGCGCTGACCGTGGCCGGGAGCCAGCGCCGGCCCCACGTCGTGATTTTTGAAGACCTCCACTGGATCGACAAAACCTCAGAGGACTACCTCGTCTTTCTCATCGAGAGCCTGGCCGGCGTGCCCCTGATGTTGCTCACCACTCATCGCCCCGGCTACAGCGTGCGCTGGGCCGACAAGCCCTACTACACCCAGATCGCCCTTGACCTCCTCACCGAGAGGGAGGCCGAAGCGATGGTGGCGACGCTCCTCGGGACCCACGACCTCCCCCCAGAACTCCTCCGGCTCGCCCGGGAGAAGGCGGAGGGGAACCCCCTGTTCGTGGAGGAGATCACGACCTCGCTCCTGGAGCGTGGGATCCTCGTCCGAAGGAACGGAGGCATCAGTTGGGCAGGAGCAGCGGTGGTCGAGTTCCCTGCGACCATCCATGACATCATTCGGGCACGGATCGACCGGCTGGAGGAGCCGGTCAAGCGGACGGTCCAGACCGCTGCTGTCATCGGGCGGGAGTTCGGCCTCCGCCTCCTCACCCGGATCTCCGAGATGGCGACAGAGGTCCAGCACTACCTGGACACCCTGAAGCACCTGGAGTTCATCCACGAGACGCGCTTCTTCCCCGAGCTGGAATACATCTTCAAACACGCCGTCATCCAGGACGTGGCCTACCAGAGCCTTTTGGTGCACCGGCGGAAGGAGCTCCACGGCGCCATCGGGCGGGCCATCGAGGACCTCTACGCTGACCGGCTGGAGGAGCAGGCGGCGATCCTCACCTACCACTATGCCCGGAGCGAGCGGCAGGACAAGGCCATCACGTACACCCTCCTCGCCGGGGACCGGGCTGCCCGCCTTTACGCCAATGCCGAGGCCACGACCTACTACACGCAGGCCCTCACGATCGCTCGGGCCCTCCCTGCATCGCCCGAGAGGCAGCGTGCGCAGATTGACGCCACTCTCAAGCTCGCCGCAGTGGGGATCACCCGGCAGGACATCGAGCGGGATCGACTGAACCTGGAGCAGGCGCGCGCCCTGGCTGAAGCGCTGCAGGACGAACTCCGGTTGGCCCGGGTGCTCTATTGGTTCGGAAGAATGCACTATGTCCGCGGGGACCCGCAGGCCGCCATCGCGTACGCCAGGCAGAGTCTCGAGATCGCCGACCGGCTGGAAGATGACACCCTGGCGGCTCCCCCGGTCAACCTCATGGGTCGGATCTACTGGCAACTGTCGGACTTCGCTCAAGCCAGTCAGATGCTGGAGCGGAGCGTCGAGCAGATGCGCCGGCTCGGAAACAAGAGCGAGGAGGCCACCGCAGCGGGCTTCGCGGGCATGGCCTTTGGGCAGATGGGCGAGTTTGATCGGGCCCTCTCCTACGCCGACTACGGCATCCAACTGGCCCAGGAGATTCAGAACCCCTTCGCGGAGGCCGCCGCCTATAATTATCGAGGGACTATCCGAGGAGAGCAGAGGGGCGAATGGGCGCGGGCGATCGCGGATTACCAGGAGGCGAGGCATATCGCTGAACGGGCGGGGGACCTCTTCCGGGTCTTGATGGTGAAATTCTTGGAGGGCCAGGCCCACACCATGGCCGGGGACCCAGCCAGGGGACGCGTGCTCCTCGAAGAGAGCTTAGCTCTTACCGAACAGATCGGGACCAGGTTCGCCCTGGCCTGGCAGAAAACTTACCTCGCCGCGTGCCTCCTTGCGCTCGGTGAGCTCGAGGCTGTGCCTCCCCTCTGCCACGAGGCGATCCGCCTGGCCGAAGAAACGGGCGATAAAGTCCGCAATGCCCTCGCGCACCGGACGCTTGCGGAGGCCTTTTTCTACCTGGAGCCTTCGGACCTAGAGCAGGCCGAGCACGCCATCTTGAACGCCATCCGGATCCTACAGGAGATCGGTGTAAAACCTGATCTGGCCCGAAGCTACGTAAGTTATGCCCGCCTGCTCAAAGCCAAAGGGGAGGAGGAAAAGGCCAACGAACACCTCGCCCAGGCCATCGGCATGTTTCGGGAAATGGGCATGGCCTGGGACCTGGCCCGGGCCGAGCAGGTACTCCGGGAGTCCTAAGATGTGGCGCCCTTCGGGAGAGTTTACACAAACGTACGAAGCTGAGATGGCCCTGGTCCAGACCCGGCTGAAAGGCCTGGGCTTAGCTACTCTCCTCGTGGCCGCGGCCCTCGCCCCCTTTTACCTGGGCCGATACCTCTTCCTCCTGAACACCATTGGGATCTTCGCGCTGGCCTCCATCGGCTTGAACATCTTGACCGGCTATGCCGGCCAGATCTCCATGGGGACCGCCGCCTTCATGGCCGTGGGGGCCTACCTCTCCGCCACCCTCATCAAGCACGCTCCGTTTCCCCTTCCTACCCTCCTTGCAGGGGCCGCTGCTGCCCTCCTCGGCCTTGTCGTCGGCCTACCATCCCTCCGCCTGAAGGGCCTCTACCTGGCCATGGCGACCTTGGCCTTCCAACTGGTGACCGAGTACGCCATCATCCACATCGTCGGCGGAACTGGTGGCGTCATCGTCGATGCCATCACCATCGGCCCCTTAAGGTTCAACTCCGAGGGCAAAAACTACTATCTGATCCTCATCCTGCTCATCGCCGGCACCCTCTTCGCCGCCAACCTGGCGAGGACCCATGTGGGCTTGGCCTTCCTGGCTATCCGGGATAAGGACTACGCCGCCCCCGTCCTGGGGGTGAACCTCCTCAGGTACAAGACGGCAGCCTTCGCCCTCTCGGCCTTCTACGCCGGGGTGGCCGGGAGCCTCTGGGCCCACTATGTGGGGATCATCACCCCGGAACACTTCACCTTGATCCAATCCATTGATTTCCTAGTGATGGTCGTGATCGGAGGGTTAGGGACAACCTGGGGGCCGATCCTGGGGACCGCCTTCTTGTTGGGGACGAGCCAGCTTCTCCGGATCTATACTCCCCAGGTGACCGTCTACCTCCCCTGGTTCGCCGCCTGGGCCACCCCTATGAAGGAGATCCTCTTCGGGGTCTTGATCATCCTGTTCCTGATCCTGGAGCCTGGTGGCCTGGAGGCCCTCTGCCGGAAGATCAAGCGGTTCTCCGAATTGTGGCCCTTTGCCTATTAGTCGTCCACCCCCACCCGTCCCCTTAAATCCCCCCAACCC
>JACQHM010000065.1 GCA_016199025.1 Candidatus Methylomirabilota bacterium
ATTATGAGCTGATGCCGGCTGAACCCATGACCTTTGAAAGGTACGTCGAACTGCTCAAACAGGTCGTACTTCGCCCTGTGCAGGCGGAGGAGTGATACGAGGAGGGAGACCATGAAGAGGATGAACAGACGGGATTTCCTGAAGAGATCGTTGGGGACCTTGGCGGGGGTCGCCCTGGGGACAGGCCTGGACCTGCCCGAGGCCTTTGCCCAGCGTCGTCCGGTGAAGCAGGGCCCGATCAAGATCGGGGGGCAGGCCATCCTCTCTGGCCCTCTCGGCGGCTACGGGAACTTCATGAAGATGGGGGCCCAACTGGCCGTCGAGGAGATCAACACCAAAGGCGGGATCGCGGGAAGCCAAACCGAGATCGAGTTCCGGGACGAGGAGCTGAAGCCTGACGTGGCCGTGAAGAATGCCCGCTACTTTGTGGACAACTGGGGGGCTGATTTCCTCATCGGGTGCGATGCCAGCTCCGTGGGCCTCGCCGTGGGGCAGGTCATGCCGGAACTGAACAAGGTCCTGATCATCACCCACGCCGCCACCGAGAAGATCAACGAGGACCTGGTCTATAAGAAGGGGATCAAACAGGTCTTCCGGATCAGCGTCCCTGTCTACCAGGACGGGATCGCGGCGGCCATCATCGCCAAGGACTTCCCCGTGAAGCGGTGGGCGGCCATCTCCCCGGACTACGAGTACGGCTATACCACCTGGAAGATGTTCCGGGAGACCTTGAAGAAGTTCCGGCCAGACGTGGAGTTCATCGCCGAGGCCTGGGCCAAGTTTGGGACTGTCGATTTCGGCCCCCACATCGGTGCCGTCATGCCCAAAGAGCCTGAGGGGATCTTCACCACCGAGTGGGGAGGCGAGGCCATCACCCTGATCAAGCAGGCAAAGCTCTTCGGCGTCTTCGACAAGGCGAAGGCCTGGATGAACCCGATGGGGGCCGCCATGGATGTCCTGGAAGGGTTAGGGGCTGAATACCCCTTGGGCCTCTGGATCTCCTGCCGCTACTGGTTCCTGTACCCGGACACAAGGGAGAACCGGGCTTTTGTCCAGCGGTTCCAGAAACGGTGGAATCGATACCCCCATTATGTCTCGGAGACCGGCTATTCGGCCGTTTACGCCATCAAGACGGCGGTGGAGAAGGCGGGGACGCTAGAGACCTCGGAGGTGATCAAGGCCCTGGAAGGCTTAAGCCTTGACACCCCGGCCGGAAAGCGGGTCTTCAGACGGGAGGACCACCAGGCGATCTACGAGGTCCCCTGGGGGCAAACCGCTGAGGATAAGAAGTACCCGTTCAGGATCTTGAGGCCGTTGAAGGTGATCCCGGCCAACGACTACTACCGCCAGCCCCCCTTTGCTTAAGTCAATGGTCGAGACCTTGATCTTCCAGGGGCTGATCGGCTTAAGCCTGGCCATGTACATCTGGCTGGTCGCCGCGGGCCTTACGCTGGTCTTCGGCGTCCTGGGGGTCTTGAACTTTGCCCACGGAAGCCTCTACATGCTGGGGGCCTACCTGACCGAGACCTGCACCGCCCTCCTCGGTGGGAACTTCTGGTTGGGGCTCCTCTTAGCCACGATCATCGTGGCGGTCCTTGGGGTAGGTCTGGAGTGCTTCTTCTTCCGCCCCATGTACCGACTCCCTTTAGCCTACCAGCTCCTCATGACCTTCGCCTTCGTCCTGATCTTCGACGATCTCGTCAAGATGGTCTGGGGACCTGTCTACCGGGTCCCACCCACCCCGAAAGGCCTTGAGGGTTCCCTTTCTATCCTCGGGAGGGCCTTCCCGGTCTATAACGTCTTCATCATCGGGCTGGGACCCCTGGTTGCCCTCCTCCTCTGGCTCATCCTGGAGAAGACCTCATGGGGAAAGATGATCAGGGCCTCGGCCTCAAGCCGGGAGATGGCCTCGGCCATCGGGATCAACATCAAGATGCTCTTCACGACGGTCTTCGCCTTCGGGGCCTGGCTGGCCGCCCTAGGCGGGGGGTTAAGCATCCCGATCCGGGCTGTCTCCCCCGGCATGGGGACCTTCATCATCATCGAGGCCTTCGTCGTGGTCGTCATCGGAGGCTTGGGAAGCCTGAAGGGGGCCTTCATTGGGGCGGTCTTGATCGGCCTCCTGGAGGCCTACGGTACCCTCTTCCTCCCTGTCTTCGAGATGTTCTTCATCTTCTTCCTGATGGCCGTGGTTCTCATTGTCCAGCCGGGAGGGCTTTTTGGCACCCAGGTAAGCCATGAAGAGGCGTGAGGGTTCTATTCTGAATATCATCCTGATTCTCCTCCTGCTGGTCGGCTTAGCCCTCCTTCCCCAGGTCGCCTCCAGATTCTCCATCTACCTCACGATCCAGATCCTCCTCCTCTCCCTGCTCGCCATGGGCTTCAACCTCCTCTTCGGCTACACGGGGCTCCTTTCCTTCGGCCACGCCGCCTTCTACGCCATCGGGGCCTATGCCGCCGGCCTAATACTAAAAGAGGCAACCCCTTCCCTCCTCCTGGCCGTCCTGGTCGGGACGGCGGTCGCGGCCCTTTTCTCCCTCGTCATCGGCTTCTTCTGTGTCCGGCACACGAAGATCTACTTCTCCATGCTGACCTTGGCCTTCGGGATGATGGTCTACTCCTTGATCTGGAAGTGGCGGGACGTCACAGGAGGGGACGACGGCTTGATCGGCATCCCCAGGGGAACCCTTTCGATCCCCGGCCTCTTGCAGGTGAATCTCCATTCCATGGAAAGCTACTACTACTTTGTCTTGATCGTCTGCCTGCTCTCCACCCTCTTCCTCCACCGCCTGGTCCATTCCTCCTTCGGCCTGATCCTCCAGGGGATCCGGGAGAACGCTGAGCGGGTCGCCTTCACCGGCATCTCCGTCCAGCACTACCGCCTCCTGGCCTTCATCATCTCAGGCGCCTTCGCCGGATTGGCGGGAACCCTCCTCCCTCCCCTGGAGAACACCCTCGCTCCGGCCGTGGCCCACTGGACCAAGTCCGCCGAGCCAGTACTCGTCAGCCTCTTAGGAGGCGCCCAGACCTTCGCCGGCCCCATCATCGGCTCGATCCTCTTCCTCGTCATCAAGGAGTCCATCGTACGGCACACCGAGTACTGGCTGATCTGGTTCGGCGCGATCCTGCTCGTCCTGGTCCTGGGGTTCCGGGGGGGCATCGTCGGCTTCCTCTACGAAAACGTCCTGACCCGCCTCCGCAGGTGAGCCCCTGATGCAGGAGATCCTCGAAACCCGAGGCCTGAAGAAATCCTTCGGCGAGATCCACGCCGTGGACGGTGTGAGCTTGAGGATCCCCCAAAGACTCCTCACCTCCATCATCGGCCCGAACG
>JACQHM010000068.1 GCA_016199025.1 Candidatus Methylomirabilota bacterium
CCCTGGGACAGTATCCCAAATTGGGGGAGGAGGCGGCCCGGGCCATCCCGAACGCCCGGCTCGTGCGACTCCCAAACATCGGGCATATTCCCCATTTGGAGGCACCGGAGCGTTTCCACCAGGAACTGCTCGAATTCCTGCGTAATTAGCCTGATGGATCACCTAAGCGAAGGTCTTTCCAAAGGAGGAGCCTCATGTGCACGAAGGCCTTTCTCACCTTTGTCTTGTTTCTTTTGGGGCTTGGCCTTTTTCTGGCAGGGCCCAGGGTGGGATCATCTCAGGGATCTCACCAAGAAGCCCCCAAGCTCGAGACCAAGACACCCCCTGGGAGAAAGCTGGTGATCAAAAACAGGAACACCCAAGAGGTGAGGATCCAGAAGAACCCCTTCGGGGGGAAGGGAGAGATCTACCGATGGTTCTATTTCAGCAAGGAGGATGCCTCTCTGGTGAAAACCGTCAATGAGGCCAGCATGACCCCTGGGAGCTATTCCGCCCTCCATGGGTGGGAAAACGCCTACGAGATTATGTACTTTCTTGAAGGCGAAGGGACATACCAAAAGGACGATGAAGGACCGGTCCCGATCAAAGCCGGTGATGTCGTGCTACACAAACCAGGGGAGCGGTGGAGCATTCACAATACTTCGGAGAAGCCATTACGGTATCTCGTCGTGCTTGTGACCAGCGATGAGGAGGTGAGGCCGCTCAAGTGAGGTTTACTACGGTACGCCTCTGCTCGCGCTGTAGCGCCGTGGCGATCTCTTCCGGTGGATGAGAAACGAGGAGGGAACGATGAACATTGGGATCATTGGCACGGGAAACATGGGAAGTGGGTTGGGAAAACTTTGGGCAGGCAAAGGCCACAAGGTCTTGTTTGGCTCACGGGACCCCCAGAAGGCAAACACCTTGGCAAGCTCCATTGGACCGAATGCAAGCGGGGGAACGATTGCCGATGCGGCGAAGTTTGGAGAGGCTGTCCTCCTGGCGACACCTTGGGCAGCAACCAGAGACGCGATCAATGCGGCTGGGTCGCTTGTGGGAAAGATTCTCATCGACTGCACAAACCCCCTGGCACCGGACTACATGTCCCTCGTCGTGGGCCATACCACTTCAGGGGCAGAGGAGATTGCCAAGTGGGCAACAGGGGCAAAAGTGGTGAAGGCCTTCAACGCCGTCTTCGCCCAGGTGCTCCACTCGGGGAATCCCCTCTTTGGTTCAGAGCCCGCCACCATCTTCTATTGCGGGGATGATGCCCAGGCGAAAGGAATCGTCGCCGGGCTGATCACTGAACTGGATTTTGAAGCGATTGATGCGGGCCCGTTGAAGAACGCGCGCGCTCTCGAACCGCTGGGAGAGCTGTTCGTGCAACTGGGGTACGGTCTTGGCATGGGAACAAACATCGCTGTCAAAGTGCTTCGCCGCTGAGGGAACAAGAGAGACCCATAGAGGGAAGGGGGATCGATGTCTCATAATCAAGAGCAGATCCAGCAGAAGGTCACAACCATGAAAGCCATCGGTCAACACGAAAACGGCGGACCGGAAGTTTTACAGTTTGTCACAATCCCCAAGCCCGTTCCGAGGCCTCGTGATATTCTCGTGCGGGTGAAAGCGGTCTCGGTGAATCCCGTGGATGCCAAAGTTCGACGAGGGATGATTCCTTACGCTATGTCTGTCGCAAATCCGCCGCTCATTCTTGGGTGGGACGCCGCAGGCGTTGTGGAAGAGTTAGGCGACGAGGCCGGCCGTTTTAAGATCGGCGACGAGGTCTGCTTTGCTGGCGTCGTCAATCGACCAGGCTCTTATGCGGAGTTCGTCGCGGTAGACGAGCGGATTGTGGGGAAAAAACTGAAGACCCTGAGCTTTGAGGAAGCGGCCGCCATACCGCTCACAGCCATTACTGCGTGGGAAGCCTTTATCGAAAACATGAACGCGCCAAAAGAAGCGACAGATCCACAGCGTACAGCCCTGATAGTCGGCGGCGCTGGAGGAGTCGGTTCTATTGCCATTCAAATCGCCAAGCGCGTGTGCAGCCTGTATGCCGTTGCGACGGCGTCGCGCCCAGCTTCCGTCGAGTTTTGCAAGAAGATGGGTGCTGACGCGGTCATTGACCATACCAAAGATCTGGCAATTCAGTTGAAAACACTCGGCCTCAATGGCGTAGACTACGTCTTAAACTGTGCCCCACTGACGAACTTTCCCCAACTGGTTCCTCTCTTGAACCCGCTGGGGAAGATCTGCTGCATTTTAGCGGGTGAGCCGGCGAAGGCACTGGATGTGAGTGGGCTTATGCTCAAAAGAGGAATGCTCTCCTTTGAGGTCATGTGGTGTCGCCCCATGCTCGACGTTCAGCCTGAGAAACAGGGGCGTCTCTTGGATGAGGTGGCAGATTTATTGGATCAGAAAGTCCTTGTGAGTCCCATGACAACAGTCATGGATTGGAGTGAGGTGCAGGAGGCCCATAGGGCCATCGAAACCGGACATACGGTTGGAAAGATTGTCTTGAAGGTGTCTTCCTAAACGCTATAGCAGATCTAAAGAGATGGAAACGGCAAGTAGGGGAGGAGACTGAAGTATGCGAGCCGCTATTATTCCCGCCGTTCACGGCCCATGGGAAGTAAAAGAGGTTCCGACGCCTGAGCCCGGTGTCAATCAGGTCTTGATCAAGATTCACGCCAGTGGTCTTTGCTACACCGACGTTCACCTCACTGAGGGTGCCATCCCGGCCCAGTTTCCGCTCACGCTAGGGCATGAGCCGGTCGGGGAGATTGTCGCGGTGGGGGAGGGTGTCACCACCCGCACCATCGGCGATCGTGTCGGCGTGCCGTGGCTGCAAGCCTCGTGCAGTCGCTGCGAGTGGTGCCAGCGGGGCGCGTGAGCTTGGGGCGGACGAGGTGGTGGTGAACGGGGAGGCGTTGCGAGAGGTGGGAGGAGCCGACGTCATCCTTGCGACCAGCAACTCGTATAAATTTACGAGCGAGGCGTTGAAGGGGTTACGCCCCGACGGACGCTTGGTCGTGATGGGATATTCGGACGAACCGCTTGAAGTCACCGGTGAACTGCTGTTCAAGCGTGGTCGCATCATCGGCTCGCTGCAAAACGGACGCGAATATCTGTACGAGGCGCTCGACTATGCCGCCAAGGGAAAGGTGAAGGTGATCACCGAAACCTACTCGTTGGACGAGATCGGCCGCGCCTATGAGAGGGTCGCAAAGGGTACAGTACGCTTCCGGGCGGTGATCACGGATGATTAGTTCAAGAGGGCGATGGCCTGGCGGATGGAGAGGATCTGTTGGCGGATGGAGGGGGCATCGGGCGCCTTTGGGAAGGCGTTCAAGTAGGCCTGGAGGTCTGATAGGGCCTTGGCGTACCGTTTGACCCGGGCATACAGGAGGCCCCGATCCCTGGTCTCCTGGAGGGAGCCGGGATTCAACAGGAGGATCCGCTCGACGACGGAGAGGGCCTTCTGGTACTCGCCAGCCTTGATGTAGATGTTCTTCAGGTTATTCAACATCCGGGTGAGGATCTGTCGTTTCGTCACCGGCTCCAAGAACCCCCGCCGGAACCTGATCGTCCCCCCCCTCAGCTCCTCCACCAACCTCCGGCAGTGCTCCTCCGAGAGGATCGCTCCCCGATGGAACGGATCGATGAGGATCTCCTCATCAGGGGCCTGATACTTCACGACGAAGTGGGCGGGGAGGCCGACGCCGACGAGGGGAAGACCTAAGCGCCTTCCGACCTCCATATAGACGACGGAGAGGGTGATGGGGATTCCCGTTTTTCGGTCCAGGACGTCGTTCAAGAAGCTGTTCCTAGGGTCGTAATACTCCCATGTATTCCCTGTGAACCCTTCCTCGTCGAAGAGGTAACGATTCAAGGCCCGGATAAAATGGAGAGGGCTGTCGGCCACCGTCCAAGACGATTCCACCTGTTCGGCCATCCAATCGAGGCGCTTGACGTAAGCGTCAATGGAGAGGTCGGGATATTCCTCCTTGGCGATCAGGAGGGAGGCGGTCGCGAGGTCGAGGGTCGCCTCGTCCTTCTCGATCAGCTCGGCGAACAAGCGACGGGCATCGGCCGCTGACATAGCTCCTCCCACTTTTACATTTTACCCCTCTCTGCCCGCCGTTTCAACAGAACATCCACCGGAGAAAAGGCTTGACAGGATAGGCTGTTCGTGTTACTAGGTGAAAAGCTAGACAACATCGGAGAGCGCCTGAAGCTCTGTCCTTTAGGCTTCTTTCCTTCTCCTAACCGCGATCGAGACCAAGCACGTCATCCAGGGTACCGTCAAGGGCACCCTCCTCCTCGGACTGGGAGGGACAGGCCTCCTCCTCCTTCTAGGGAGGGAGGGGTGGGCACTGGGGTTTTCCTTGGGTGCCTTCCTTGGCATCGGGAACTTCCAGCTCATCGCCTGGGCCGTTCTCCGGGCGATGGGGCCTGAGCGCTCTAACCGGCCCCGGTACCTGTGGAAGGGGTCGCTGCTGCGTCTGCTGCTGGTCGGACTGGCGTTCTTTCTGGCCTTCCGTTACCTACACGTGAATCTCTTTGTCCTGGCCTTCGGGCTCTTGTTCGCCCAGTTCATGATCCTCATCCTCCTGGTGGCGAAGGGGGCGAAGGCCGGCTAAGCCATCAACCGTTCGATGAGGAAGGGACTCATGAGGCGAAAAGGGTTGCTCGGACCGATAGGGACACTTCCTCTTCTCATCCTCGCCTCCTCTCCCCTTGCCTGGGCGGCCGAGGAGGCGGCGGAACACAAACCCGGGATTATTAACTTAGATGTCAGCCTCATCCTCCAGATTGTCAACTTCATCATCCTCATCTGGATCCTGAACCGTTTCCTCTTTAAGCCCCTGTCGGCCTTCCTGGCCAAACGGTCCGAGGGGATCAAGCAATCCCTGGACGAGGCCAAGGCGGCCAGGGAGGAAGCGGCAAGGATGCAACAGGGGTACCAGGCCCGCATGGCGGCCATCCAGCGGGAGGCGGAGGCAAGACGCGAAGAGGCGCTCCGCCAGGTGGAGGAGGAGCGCCGTCGGCTCCTTCTGGCCTCCCGGGACGAGGCCGAACGCCTGGTCGGACAGGCCCGGGCCCAGATCGAGCGAGAGGTAGAGCGGGCCAAGGCCACATTACGGGAGGAAGCGGTAACCCTCTCCCTTCAGGTCGCCGAGCGGGTCCTGCGGCGGAACCTGACGGCCGAGGACCATCGACGGCTGGCCGAACAGTTCATCGAGGAGGTGGGGAGGGGCGCATGAGGCAGCGGGTCTCGTTGAAGCGCTACGCCAGGGCCCTGGTGGAGGTGGCCGAGAAGATGGGGGCCCTTCAGCAGGTCGGGGATGAGCTTCGAGGCTTCGCCGACCTCCTTGCCACAAACTCCGACCTCTCGACCTTTTTCCAGAATCCAGCCATCCTGTTGAAGGATAAGAAACAGGTCTTCGACATGTTGGCGAAGCGGTCCGGTCTCTCCCCGATGGTCGAAAGCTTCGTGGGGTTCCTCCTGGAAAAAGGGGAGATCTGGGCGCTGCCGAGGATCCTCAGGGTCTACGAGGAGATGTCCGACGAGCGGCTGAATCGGACCAAGGCCATCGTGACCTCGGCAGTTCCGTTGGCCGACGGGGAACGGCGAACGGTTCTTGACCGTCTCACGGCCCTCACCGGGAAGACGGTGTACCTCGAAGAGAAGGTGGACCCCTCCCTCCTGGGGGGCTTAAAGATTCAGGTGAAGAGCACCGTGTACGACGGGACGTTACGGGCCAGGCTCACGAAGATCAGGGAACAGCTCTTGAACGCCTCTTGAAAGGGGGGCAAGTCCCCTCTTAAGCTCATCAAAGGGGTGATGCGGATGGTCCAGATTAAGGCGGAGGAGATCAGCGAGCTGATCAGGCGTCAACTTCAAGGGTACCAGGCTGCCATTGACGTGGCCGAGGTGGGGACCGTCGTCGAGGTGGGGGACGGGATCGCCAGGATCTACGGCCTCGAGAACGCCATGGCCGGTGAGCTCCTGGCGTTCCCTCATGACATCTACGGTATCGTCCTGAACCTGGAGGAGGACAACGTGGGGGCCGTCCTCATGGGGGAGGATACCCACATCAAGGAAGGGGATGTCGTGAAGAGGACGGGCAGGATCGCCCAGGTCCCCGTAGGCGATGCCCTGGTCGGCCGGGTCGTGAACGCCCTGGGCCAGCCCATCGACGGGAAGGGCCCCTTCCACGCGAAGGAGTTCAAGCCCATCGAGCGCTACGCCCCTGGTGTCGTGGATCGCCTTCCCGTCAAGGAGCCGCTCCAGACTGGGATCAAGGCCATCGACTCCATGATCCCCATCGGGAGGGGCCAGCGGGAGCTGATCATCGGCGACAGGCAGACGGGGAAGACGGCCATTGTCGTTGACACGATCATTAATCAGAATGGGCAGGGGGTCTTCTGCATCTACGTGGCTATTGGCCAGAAGCGCTCCACGGTCGCCCGGGTGGTGAAGACCTTAGAGGATCACGGGGCCATGGCCTATACGATGGTGGTCTCGGCCACAGCCTCGGACCCGGCCCCCCTTCAGTATATTGCCCCTTATGCCGGCTGCGCCATGGGCGAATACTTCCGGGACAACGGGCAGCATGCCCTGGTCATCTACGACGATCTCTCGAAGCACGCCCAGGCCTACCGGCAACTTTCCCTTCTCCTCCGGAGGCCACCAGGACGCGAGGCGTACCCCGGCGATGTCTTCTACCTGCACTCCCGGCTCCTGGAGCGGGCGGCGAAACTGAACGACCAACTGGGCGGTGGGTCCTTGACCGCGCTCCCCTTGATCGAGACCCAGTTGGGTGACGTCTCTGCCTACATCCCGACGAACGTCATCTCCATCACCGACGGCCAGATCTATCTCGAAACGGACCTCTTCTACGCCGGCATCCGCCCGGCCATCAACGTGGGCCTCTCGGTCTCCCGGGTCGGGGGGAGCGCCCAGATCAGGGCCATGCGCCAGGTGGCGGGGCGACTCCGCCTCGATCTGGCCCAGTACCGGGAGCTGGCCGCCTTCGCCCAGTTCGGCCAAGAGCTGGATAAAGCGACCCAGGCCCAGCTCGCCCGGGGGGAGCGGATGGTGGAGCTGTTGAAGCAGGACCAGTACAGGCCGCTCCCGGTCGAGAAGCAGATCCTGATCATCTACACCGGGACTGCCGGGCACCTGGACGACATGCCCATCGACGCCATCGGACCCTTCGAGGAGGACCTCTACAGGTTCGTTGAGACGAAGCACCCGAGCATCTTCCAGGAGCTCCGTGAGAAGAAGGAGATCAGCGATTCCCTCCGCTCCCAGATGGACCAGGCCATCCAGGAGTGCAAGGCGGAGTTCCTCACAAGGGCTCAAGCCTCGTGATCCACCACACAAATGGCGACGTTACGAGACATCAGGCGGCGGATCAGAAGCGTCGAGGGCACTCAGAAGATCACCCGGGCTATGAAGCTGGTGGCGGCGGTGAAGCTCCGGCGGGCGCAAGAGCGGATCTTAGAAGCCAGGCCCTATGCCCACAAGATGCGGGAGGTCCTCTCCAGCCTCGCCCTCCGCTCGGACCCGGAACGCCATCCCCTTTTAACACGCCGGGAGACGGGAAAGAAGCTCCTTGTCGTCATTAGTGCCGATCGGGGCCTCTGCGGGGCCTTCAACTCTAACGTCATCCGACGATCGCTGGAGACCTTCCGGGGGATGAAGCAGGTGGCCTTCTCCATCATGACCATCGGGCGGAAGGTGCGGGAGTCCTATCGCCGCCGGAGGGATGCGTTCCAGATCCGCTCGGAGTACGCAGGCTTCTTTGATCGCTTGGCCTATGAGCACGCGGCGGAGATCGGAGGGGAGCTGGTCAAGGCCTATGTCGAGGAAGACTACGATGAGATCCTCCTCGTCTATAATGAATTCAAATCCCCCACCGTCCAGCGGGTTCAGGTGGAGCGGCTCCTCCCCATCGAGCCGATGCCCCTTCCTCCCGAGTTGGCCCCCGTGGGGTTCATCTATGAACCTTCCCCTGAGATGGTGCTGGAGCGGCTCCTGCCAAAGCACGTGGAGACCCAGGTCTACCGGGCCCTGATGGAGTCCCTCGCGGCCGAGTACGGGGCCAGGATGACAGCCATGGATGCCGCCACGAAGAACGCCCAGGACATGATTGAGCGTTTGACGATCCAGTACAACAAGGCGCGCCAGGAGCGGATCACGAAGGAGCTGATGGACATCGTGGGGGGCGCCGAGGCCTTACGGAGCGCTCGCGCCTAAGATTGGAAATCTCACATTTCAAATGTGCACTTGGAGCAGGTCGGAGGCAGAGAGAGATGAGCGAAGGCAAGATCGTCCAGGTCATTGGGCCGGTGGTGGACTGCGAGTTTCCGCCGGGGAGGCTCCCGGCGATCTATCACGCCTTAGAGGTGCCCGGCCAAAAGATTGAGGACATCTTTTCCTACAGCCAGAAGCTGATCCTGGAGGTCGCCCAGCACCTGGGCGAGAGCCGGGTCCGGGCCATCGCCCTGGCCGCGACCGACGGCCTGCAGCGGGGGATGAAGGTTGTGGACACAGGGGGCCCCATCACCGTCCCCGTGGGGCGGTCAACCCTTGGCCGGATCATGAATGTGATCGGCGAGCCGGTGGACAAGCAGGGCCTCCTCGAGTCCGATACCACCTATCCGATCCACCGCCCTGCCCCGCCCTTCGAGGAGCAGGAGACGAAGGTCGAGATGCTGGAGACGGGGATCAAGGTTGTCGATTTGCTGGAACCATACACCAGGGGTGGAAAGACCGGCCTTTTCGGCGGGGCCGGCGTCGGCAAGACCGTCGTCATCATGGAGCTGATCCACAACATCGCCCAGCAGCATGGCGGTATCTCCGTCTTCAGCGGCGTGGGGGAGCGGACCCGGGAGGGGAACGACCTCTGGCTGGAGATGAAGCACTCCGGCGTCCTCCCAAAGGTGGCCTTGATCTACGGCCAGATGACAGAGCCCCCCGGGGCGAGACTCCGGGTCGGCCTGACCGGTCTGACGGCGGCCGAGTACTTCCGGGACGTGGAGGGGCAGGACGTTCTCCTCTTCATTGACAACATCTTCCGCTTTACGCAAGCGGGGTCCGAGGTCTCGGCCCTCTTGGGACGGATGCCCTCGGCCGTCGGCTACCAGCCGACCCTCGGGACGGAGATGGGCGAGCTCCAGGAGCGGATCACCTCCACAAGGCGGGGTTCGATCACCTCCGTCCAGGCCATCTACGTCCCGGCCGACGACATCACGGATCCGGCCCCTGCCACGACCTTCGCCCACCTGGATGCGACGACGGTCCTCTCCCGCCAACTGACCGAGCTGGGGATCTACCCGGCCGTGGATCCGTTGGCCTCGACC